>DATELT010000019.1:0-18387 GCA_035276245.1 Chthoniobacterales bacterium | reverse complement strand
ATTTTTTCGTGGCTGTAATTATCCGGCGGATTCCGGGGGTCAATCACGATATGCCGATTGTAATCAGGCGAACGTGGGTCGTCGCTCCAGACATCGGCTTCGGTTACCTGATGAAATGGATAGTCCGCTCCCGGTGGCAGTGCGGCATCATAGGTAAAAACTTCGCCGAGCCTAAAAATGCCTGCTGGCGCTCGACCATCTCGCTCGTGTTTTCGCAGGCCAGATTCGCCCTGACCCACGATCCCACTACCCCAGGCCAGCCCATTTTTGCCGAACAAGACCGGGACCGGTCCGGAATGGGGGCGCCACTTGCCACCGACCTTATCCAGAAGATACAAACGCCCGTGCACGGCATTCCAATCGGGCGCAAGGGCGACAATGAGTTGGGCACAATCATCCGGGAGCGCGGCGGCATACGCGTTGCTCGCGATTAAAAACGCGATTAACGAGATGAGAAATCGTTTGTAATTCACTTTAACGTAAACCCAAGCGCGTCCAAGCTGCACGCGTTTCTTTAATGAGACAAAGATTAATCATTTGTGCGACGCTGGTTGTTCTGGTTTTCATTGCCCATGCGCCGGCACTGTGGGCCACGTTTGTCTGGGATGATACTGCTCTGGTATTGCGCGATCCGCTGATTCGTAGCTGGCGACTCATTCCGGAAGGATTTCAACATTTTCTCTTTGTCGATGCGACGCCTTCAAATTTTTATAGACCACTCCAGCGGCTGAGTTACGTGCTCGAGTATTGGAGGTTCGCCTTCCGGCCCGGCCCGTATCACTTCACGAACATTTTACTGCACTCCGCCGCTGCGATCGCGTTCTTCGTTTTCGCACAGACGCTGCTCAGGTTCTACGGAACCACTGAAAGACGAAGTGCCATTATCGCAGCTGTTGCATCGCTGGCGTGGGCACTCCATCCGGTCCATTCCGGAGTTGTCGATTACGTCGCCGGCCGTGCCGATTCGCTGGCCGCTCTGTTTGGGTTCGTAGGCTTATATTGTCTGGTCCGGGCGCTCAATTTCCAGCGAGGCGTGCCGTGGAAATTTTGTGCGCTCAGCGGCGTTGCGTTACTTGCCAGCGCCCTCAGCAAAGAGACCGGTCTGGTTTTCGCTGGTCTCGCAATCATTTTAATTCTTCTAACAAAAAAGTGGAGAGCGCTTCCGGCATTTGGAATTGCTCTTATTTTCGTGCTCGCCATCTACGCAGCACTGCGTAATCAGGTACCGCCAGTTGAAGTGCCGCAGCTTTCACCGCCAGCGCCAGCACTAGTCCGTCCTATCATTGCCCTGCGGTCGCTCGCAGAATACGCCGACGTTGTGGTCGCGCCGATGAACCTGCATATGGAGCGCGATGTTGAGAACCATCCATGGGGATATGAACCGGCTAGCCTGACCGCGGGGGCGTGGCGCGAACTACAAACGGTCGCCGGCATCATCGTTCTCGGAGTGTTGCTGTGGTGGACGTGGCGTTCCTGGAAGCGTTCGCCGGCAATCTTCGCCCTGCTAATTCTCGCAGGTGTCTCGTACTTACCGGTCTGCGGCTTTTTTTCGTTAAACGCAAACATTGCCGAACATTGGATCTACGTCCCGTCAGCTTTTCTACTTCTGGCGGTTACTCTACAAGTGACGCCACTTATCGAAAGAAATCGGGCCGCTTTTTCCTGGGCGATCGCAATTGCTGCTCTCTGGATAGTTTTTCTCGGGGTACGCACATTTATTCGCGCGCAGGATTGGCGTGATCCGCGAACATTTTTTACGCGCACGATTTCGGCTGGCGGCGATTCCGCGCGCATGTTGATTAACCTCGGCGGGCTTGAGTTATCGGAGGGTCACCTTGAAAAAGCCGAAACTTTGTTTCAGCGCGCCTTGGCAAAAAGTCCCGAGCAACCTTTTGCCTTACTCAATCTCGCCGCCGTCGCTTTGAAAAGAAACGACCTCAAGACAGCGCGAGGTTTTCTCGGGCGCGCTCAGAAAAATTCGGTTAGTCTGGCCCAGGCGGAAGAGATGTTGGCGATGGTCGAACAAAGGGAGAAAGGCCAGATCGATCTGGTGCGCCTACGCATGGCTGCGCGAACCGACCCGCCCTCATGGCCCATTATGCGTCGTTATCTCGCCGGTTTGGCGGTGAGCGGACAGTTGCCAAAGGCCGTGGCAGAACTGCAAGTCCTGCTGCAAACGGAATGGTATCGCGCTGAATCCTGGCAACTGCTTGGTGAATATTTAACTCGTCTCGGACAGACCGATGAATCTGCCAAAAAATTGGCGAAAGCGCACGCCTTCGATGTTCACCTAAACGATCATTGATCCGGGGAAGCGCCGGCTGCCAGCGGACTCCATGCGAGTTACATTCCAGTGTTCCACACAATAAACCCAAATGTTAACTCGCGGTACGAACGGTTGCTGCTTCGATCTTCTCAGTATCTGACGGCAGATATTTTGCCCCCCAGAACCAGAGACAACCGGCGGCAAACATCAATACCGCGACTCCCCAGAGCGCGACGTTCATGTTCCACCGATCTCGCACCATGCCGATTAGCCAAGGTGACATCGCGTCACCAAACAGATGAATAATGAAGATGTTGAGCGCAAACGCGCTTGCCCGGACCAAGGGCGGCGTCACGTTGGCCAACGCAGTGTTCGAAGGGCCCGTATTGAAAAATAGGAAGAAAATCGCAATGAAAATTATTAGCCATGCCGACGGGAAATGCACGTAGATGATTCCTATGGTGGCCGGAACTGAAAGCAGCATTCCCGTTCCCGAAACGAGAAAATAAGAACTCGGAAAACGTGCCCGCAATTTGTCGCCAGTCCAGCCGCCAAGCAACGTCGCGAGCAGACCCGCTGCAGCCGTGATTCCACCGAACACCAGATTGATGTGCCCGAGCGAGTGTTCGCTCGCTGAGAATTCCGCTGCGCGATCGAGGAAAATGTAGTCCGGCATCCACGCTGAAAATCCTCCGATGGCGAACGTCATCACTGTCATTGCCGCGCTGTTCAAGAGATAGGACCGAATACGAAGCAGACCAAGGTAATCGCGCAGGCGCGGCCTCGCTTCTTTGCTCACAACGGTTCTCTTGCGCGGCTCGCGCATGAAAAAGCAGAATGCCGCCAGTAATAATCCCGGTAGGACAACAAGGTAGAATGCCCAGCGCCATCCGAAAAGATCGCCAATTTTGCCGCCAAACGCGTATCCGAGCGCGCTTCCTACGGGAATCGCTACATAAAACCACGCCAGCACTCGTCCGCGACTTGTTACCGGATAAAGATCGGCGATGATCGTCGGCGCCGCTGGTCCGTAGGCGGCCTCGCCGATTCCGACAAACAATCGCGTGCACAACAACATCGCGAATGATGTCGCCATTCCTGACCAACCGCTCGCCAGACTCCAGAGCGCAACGCCAGTCCCGATCAAGAGCCAGCGCGAGAATCGATCGGCGAGCAAACCAAAAATCGGCGCCGTAAGAAAATAAGCGAACAAAAATGCTGAGGTCCACCAACCGGCTTTGAAGTTTTGGTGTGGATCCCCCGCGAGGAATTCCAGTTTCAGGGTCGGCAAAACCGCCGCCAGCACGTAACGATCGATGTAGTTGAAGAGATTAATGGCCAGCAGCAACGCGAGGGCGCCAGCAGCGGAAAATTTTCGCTCACTCCTCATAACGCGATTGCAGAGTTAGATGGAGCAATTGTAAACGTAAAACGAATGTTAGGAGATTCTGCTTCTGAGTGCGCCGTCTATTCCTTTGGCTGTGGCCTAGCTCGCCTGGTTTATCGGGTAAAAGCGATCGGCTTGGAAAATCTTCCGTCCGGCGGCTTTTTGCTCGTGCCTAATCACATCACCTGGGTCGATGCCATCATTCTGCAGCTCGCTTGTCCCCGGCCGGTCCGATTCGTTATCGATGAGGAATTTTATCGAAAACCGGTGCTGAAACTGCCATTGCGAATGGTCCGTGTCATTCCGATCGACCGGCGTAAGCCGCGCGAAGCAATTCGGCGCGCCACCGAGCAAATCGAAGCCGGCCAGATCGTTTGCATTTTCCCTGAAGGACAACTCTCCCGCACAGGTACACTGACACGGTTGCAACGCGGATATGAAATGATCGCGCGGCACGCGGGATGCCCGGTGGTACCCGTTTTTCTCGATCAACTGTGGGGATCGATCTTTTCATTTCGCGGCGGAAAATTCTTCCGGAAATGGCCCAAACATTTTCCCTATCGTGCCACCGTCGCCTTTGGTAAGCCGCATCCGGCGGAGGAAGCGACAATCGCGCGCGTCCACGAAGACTTGCTAAAACTCGGCGCCGATTGCTTCGAGCAGCGGCCGGAGCTGGGCCAGCATCTTGCACGTCGCGCTCTCCGAGGACTCAAGCGCTCGCCGTTTTCCACGCTGGTGATCGATGGAATGGACGGTGGAAAATTGAGCCGTGGAAAACTGCTCGGCGTTTCTATGGCGCTGGGCCGATACCTGCGAAAAAATTTCCACGAAAAACGAATCGCCATCGTGTTACCCGCCAGCAAAGGCGCGGTCGTCGCCAATCTCGCTGTCACGTTGGCCAACAAGGTTCCAGTTGGCCTGAATTTCACCGCTTCGGCAGAGGCGGTCGCTAGTGCGATTGCACGTGCGGAAATCCAAACTGCCATCAGCGCACGCCAGTTCCATGGACGATTGTCCAACTTCACCTGGCCACAAAACACGGTCTTTCTTGACGAGCTTCTGCCAAAGTTAAAAACGCAAATTTTGTTTTGGTGGATCGCGGGAATTGTTACTCCCCACTTCTTGTTAGCACGCTGGCTCGGTTTGCCGCGAGCAGGCGGACATGAAGAAGCAGTTCTCCTTTTTACCAGCGGGAGTTCCGGTGAACCCAAAGGCGTCGTTCTTTCCCATCACAACGTTATCGGTAATGTCGCGCAATTTACCGTCATGTTGGATGCGAATCCGGAAGACAGTCTTCTCGCTTCGCTGCCTTTTTTTCACAGCTTTGGCTGCACCGTCACTCTTTGGTATCCGCTCATCGAGGGCACGCCAATTGTCACCTACCCAAACCCGCTCGAAGCGGCAAAGAATGCTGCGCTGGTCGAGAAGTACCACATTACCGTAGTGCTGGCGACGCCGACTTTCTTGCGCGCGTATTTGCGGAAAGCCGAGCAACAACAATTGCGTTCGACACGGCTGGTCATCGTTGGCGCAGAAAAGATGCCACTGGATCTCGCGGAGAAATTTTTCGAGCGCTTCGGAAAACGGGTCATGGAAGGTTACGGTCTGACTGAAACTTCGCCGGTTGTTTCCGTAAATCTTCCAGATCCGATTTCGGAGCGACCAGATGTTAAAGACCAGATGCTGTATCGCCTAGGCTCGGTCGGAAAAATGGCTTCCGGCATTGCCGCGGAAATTCGGCAGCCAGAAACTAACGAGAAATTGACAATTTACGACAGTGGAATGCTTTGGTTGCGCGGTCCGAACATTTTCGAAGGCTATCTCAAGGATCCGAAGCGGACGGCTGAAGTTTTGCATGACCGCTGGCTTAGAACCGGAGACATCGGGCGTTTGGATGAAGATGGCTTTCTCTACATCGAAGGGCGGCTCTCGCGTTTTTCGAAGATTGGCGGGGAAATGGTCCCACATGAGGTGGTGGAACAAAAAATCATCGCTGCACTTGGGTTGGAAGGAAGCGAGCGTCGCATCGCCGTTTGTGGTGTACCTGACGAAGCAAAAGGTGAAGCGCTGTTACTCCTGACCGCGGATCCAATTGATATGGACAAGTTGCGCACCGGTTTGAATCAAGCCGGCGTTCCAAATCTTTGGATCCCCAAGCGCTCCGTGGTAGTAGAAAACATTCCTGTTCTCGCTTCCGGCAAGCTCGACATCAGGCGCTGCCAGGAGCTGGCCCAAAGCTCCAGCTAACGCCTGGCGTTTGATCGATAATTGGCGTCTCTATATCCGATTGGGCATACCGGGCGATGTTCTCCTGCCGACAAGCTTCCTTCGCTCCGTTTCTTTAACGTGCCAGACCTCTTGCACGATCTTGCCGCTCTCTCTTAACAGGGGAAACCTGGCGATCACAGATTATAGACTTCAACCAGGGCGATGCCGGAGGTGTTGTTCTTTCCCAAGACAATGGCAGTGTAGTTTCCCGGAGCCAGGCTAGTAACAATAACCGATTCCAGATCGTTGGTCGGTTGCAGGCCGCTGGCACGCACCTCCGCCTCCTGCGAGGCGTGCGTCCGATCATTAATTTTCCAGTTGTCGTTGCTCGCCAGCGCAGTTCCATTCGCATTGTAGAGCTGAAGAATTGGATCCGCTAACGCCCCCTGCACGCCAGCTCCGCTTAAGCTGGGCCCGATCGCCCGCAGCACCACCTGCGAGCCGCCGCCGGAACCCGCGCCGACAATGACTCCACCAATCATGACATTGTTCCCCGTACTAACGAAGCCGCGCGTACTGATATTGGTCAATTTAGAAGCCACGGCCGGCGCGAGATCGTAAACTTCGATCAGCCCAATCCCGGTTGTGTTATTCTTGCCCGAAAGGATCGCGGTATAAGAACCAGGATTGAGCGTGGTGACAATGACCGATTCCGCATCGTTCTTGGGCGCAAGTCCTGTCGCCTGAACTAGAGATTGCTGATTGGTGCCGTCCGATTTCGTCTTCCAATTATCGTTAGTGGCTATCGCAGTGCTCCCCTGGAATAGCTGGAGCGTTGGATCGGCCAGAACACCACTTACTCCGTAGGCGGCAAGCGACGGCCCCATTCCTCTAATAATAACCTGCTTGGGCGCCGTGCCGGTCACAATGAATCCAGCGATGGCCACCTTGTCGCCTGTTAAGACATCGGCGCGACTCGAGATATTCAGCAATTGGGAAGCGAGTGGTGCTACTCGAACATAATAAATGTCCTCTTCGCCGTTAAAGGTTGCACTGTAGGCCACATCAGCTCCGGTATTGTCGGAAACCATGGTGATGTAATCGCCGATCTTGTTTTGGTTTGGATAACCGAGGAAGGGATTGAAGGAAGTAGTTACCGGCACGTTTGCCGACCATGTAGTACCTCCGTCACGGCTATAAGAATAGAAGAGCTGCGAATCGGTATTGTTAGCCGCGTACCGGGTATCGAGCCAGATCACATCGATGCGCCCGTTGGGGGCGACAGCCAGGGCACCAAACCAATGCCATTTGTTGGGATCGACCGGATCGTTGTTGATCCGACGCGGCGCGCTGAAAGATGTTCCAGCGTTACTGCTGCGAACAAACATCACCTCGCTGCCAGTAGTAAAACCGGGCAGTTGCACGCTCGCCAGCATGTAAACATTGTTGTTAGTCGCCCCACCGGAGCGATCAACTGCCAGCCAAACCTGTCCCACTAATCCTACCGGATTGATTGCACCGCTAATAATGTCACCGCCCAGATTGACCGCAGTGCTTTGGTCGAAGTTCGGCCTAGCCGTGGCCATTTTCGCATTAGTCGAGCGCTCGCACCAAATCTGTCCTGTATTAAGATTCAGGCCTCCGACATAAAGGTTGCCGGTGGAATCGACGTCGAGTGTTCCAAAGGAAGGAGCGTTTGGAATGTATACCGGGTCCGACCAACTTAACCCGCCATCTTTGGAGCGACTAAACTGTCGTCCATTGAAGTTGTTTCCGTCAGGCGAACCGCTCCAGGCCTGGTATTGAAATCCATGACCAATGCTACCGGCTTTCCGGTCAATCGTGAACCACTGTTTATCCCCTCCGAAGGCGGCACCGAGATTCGTCCAGGACTGACCACTTTGCAGCGAACGCCACATATCTACAAAAAAGGTTTGCAATAAGCTGAGGTAAAAGAAATGCCCGGAATCATCCGTGCCCAGAACCGGGTCGCTGCGAAAGACATTGTTTTCCAAGACGCCGGGGAAAGTCCACGTGGTCCCTCCATTACTGGTATATGCCCAGCCTGCCTGCCGGAAATTGGAAGCGATACTGTTAAACTGCCGCCACCCGATGGCCATGCGGTTGTGATTGGTGGGATCAACGCAAATGGAAGGTTCGTTCGCAGCATCATTAGTAATGTTATTGCCGTTGGCATCGACGTTGACCTGGTAACTGGTGAAGGCGCCGAATTGCGAGACCATTCGGGCGGTGGCTTCACGCCGGTAAAGATAGATCGGTGGATCCTGAACTTTCTCGTGCGCCTCGGTGAAAAATTGTCGGTTCCTCTCGGCGCTAGCCGGGACGACCGCCAGCAACAAAACAAGAAGCGAAAGCGAGGTGTGCTTTAAGGGTCTTAAATTTGTCGATGTCAAGCAAGGAACCTCGAGATCATATCAACATCACCATCTCGTTTCCAGTCAGATTTCAAATCGTTCGCGTCAAAGATGGCAATTCTGTCAGGCTCATTCAATCCAGCCAGTCCATCCTTTCTAGGATCTGGCGAAACTGTCGATCATCCACTGATAACGCGGGCAACCATTCGCCGATTGGTTCCCGTTTCCACCACGCTGGATCACCGGGCGGGGCAAAGCGATAGCGATAGAGCCTGGCACGAATGTAGTGCGGCGGACTGGCAGGAAATGGATTGTAGCGCAGCAAGGAAAGCGTGCCTGGATCGTTATGCAGAAGTCTCCAAACGAAATGAAGCGTCCATGGATATTCCGCCGGTGAAGCCATGGCGGCGAACCAGATTTGCCAGTCGATCCGTGGTTGATATGGAGCGATAAAGGGCGGACGGCGATTGGGATCGCCGGGTTTGGCTTTGAATTCGTATTCTTTCCAGCGGGTATCGCCAGTGATAACCGCATCATCTGTTCCTTCAAAAACAATCTCGTCGCGTTCCTTTCCGACTGCACCGAAGGCCCCGTAGGTATTCACCAGGCTAAGCCGATCAAATGACGTATTCATCATTTGCCGTTGGGAAAGGAGATTCGCAACGGGCGCGATGCTGAGGTATGCAACCAAGACCGACAGACCGGCAGCAATCGCGTTATTGATGCGTGATGGCTCCGATTCCCTGGCAGAGCGTTCTGCGCGATTCACGATCGCTCGCGGCAAAATATGCCGGAGCAATGTGTCATCAAAGCAGGCGAGAAACGGAATGATAGTTACGTAATTCAAGAACGACAGGTTCCCGCTGATGATCAGGATGACCTGAAAACTCACCAGCAACGCACCGGCAATGTGTCGCGCGCGTCGTGGCCCAAAAGAAAACCAGGGGACGATTAGTTCGATGAGATGATTCCAAGCGGTTCCAAATTTGTGGAACCAATGCGGTGCGAAATGCAGATACCGGCTGATTGGACTCGGGATCGGCTGTGTCTCGTAGTGATAAAAGAGGCAGGTAAGATCGCGCCAGCAGGGATCACCACGCAGCTTGATCAAGCCTGCGCCGATCATGATCCGAAAACCGAGCCAGCGAAATAGCCAGATGACCAAAATTGGCGGCCGGCATTTCGGAAATGGCCGCCCTTCGAGCAACGGACAGAGGAAAATGGAGAGAAATCCGGTTTCGAGCAGTTGCGTCTCCCAGCCGTAGCCATACCAAATTTGCCCGACGTGAATGATAGACATGTACATGGCCCAGAGAATGGCGAGCAGAATTGCATTCGCGTATCCACCAAGGACAACCAGTGAGAGGCCGAAGCCAACCCAGGCAAAAATTGTCAGACCCCGATCGGAAATGCCGAACCAAAAAAGAGATGGTAACTGCATAGCGGCGGCAGAACGCGAACCGAAATGTGCTTGAACTCTCTCAAAGTAATGACTCGCCGGAGTTAAACCGTGTTCACCGACCAACGGGACGAGTTGCTGCGCTGCAACGAGAAATGCAACTACGTAAACAAAGCCCAGTAGTCGGAGAATAACAAACCGCGTGAGCCAATAGGAGTTGCCCGCTTCAAAAAGCCTCGTCAAGGCAGCGCCATTGGTCATGGCAACAAAGAGGGACGGTTGCTACTGGAGACCAATTCGCTTGAGGATGGCAATGAAACGCGGATCGGAGCGTAGCGAATCCCATCGTGGGTCAACTTTGAGCAGCGTCAGTCGGACATCGCGTTCCGCGCAACCTTTTTCCAGCGAGGCCAAGGCTTCATCCTTTTCCCCTAAAGAGCTCAACACTAACGCAACATTTACGGGAGGAACATAATGTTCGTTCGACAACGCCTTCAACTCATCCAACACCGCCCGAGCCTTTGCTTTATCGCCCGCGAGCGCCGCAGCGTAACCAATTGATGCGATTGCTTCTGAATTTCCGTGTGATAACTCCCGAGCTTTGCCTAATTCTTCGATCGCTTCCGGATACTTACGCTGCTGGGTGTACACTTTCCCCAACGTAAGATGCGTTACCCAAAAATTCGGATCGAGGTCGACAGTTTTTTGCAATCGGTCGAGAGCCTCCACGTCGCGCCGAGCGTGATAAAAAAACATTCCTTCGAGTGCACGGTAAAGTAGAAAGACCGGATCCAGTTCCCTTGCCCGCGCCATTTCGGCAAGAGCCTCGTTATGATGTCCCTGATCGGAAAGGACATGAGCCAGGGCGAAATGGCTGTGTGCGGAATTAGAGTTGAGTGCGATGGCACGTTGAGCCTCGCGGACTCCGCCCACCCAGTCCCAATCGTACCAGATAAGACTGAAGGAAAGGGAGGCATGCGCTTCAGCGAGCGAGTCATCGATCCCCAAGGCTTTGATCGCGGCCGCCTTCGCTTGCGGCAGGCAATCCTTCGAAGGCACATCGGCATTGATGGCAAGCGATCGATTTGCCTCCGCAAATCCGAAGTAGGCTAAGGCGTACTTCGGGTCGAGCTCGATTGCCTTTTGAAAGAAACCAATACCTTTCCTGATATCGGGCGGAGTGAATTTCGCCCAGTGATATCGTCCGGTGAGATAAAGTTGATACGCTTCGACATTCTCAGTGTAACGTCGGGTTAAACGCTCTTTTTCTTCCCCGCTCAATCGCAAGGCGAGGGCGTCCGCCACTTTTTGAGAGATCGCATCCTGAACTCCAAAAACGTCCGTCATTTTCTCGTCGAAAGTACCAGCCCAAAGCGAAGCGCCGTCTGCGACATTGATTAAGCGCGCCGTAACTCTGATGTGATCGCCTGATTTCTGAACGTTGCCCTCCAGCACCGAATCGGCCTGAAGGTCGCGTCCCGCCGCAAGAGAATCTTGGTCCAAACCGCCATACTTACGAACCGAAGCCAATGAACGGACGATGATTTGCCTGCTGTTGCTCAGCTTTGTGATCAAACTATCGGCCATGCCCAATTCCAGGATCTGATCGCGATTCTCAGGAGTGAGCGGCTTAAAAGGCAGAACAGCGATCCTTTTTTCGTTGCCGCCGAAGTGGGCCGCATTTCCACCGGCCGGGCCGGAGAGCTTTTCCGACCCGCGTTGCCAAAAGAACCAGAAGCCGATCAGCAGCGCGACGACAGCGATCAGAACTCCGGCTATCCAGACGCTTCGTTGCCAAGCTTCGCCTTTTCTCGCTGGAGAAAAGTTTAATTGCTTCCTTCCTCGCTTAAATTTCTCGGGAAGAGCGGCGTTTCCCGAATCATCAGTATAGAGATTAACGACGTGAATCCTGACGCCGTGCTTTACTTCAAATTCACCCAGATCGTGCAAACAGGATTGCCATTGCCGGTAATGTGCCAGATCATCGGCCACCCGCTTCGACAGAAGGATGTGTCCTGCGTCGCCGCAATCCATTATTCGCTGCGCGACGTTAATACCGGCCCCAGCCAGGTTTGATTTGTCATTAACGTCGGTAATCTGATTGACCGGTCCGCTGTGCACTCCCATTCGTAGTTGGATTTTCGGATAGGTTCGTAAAGCTTCGCTGATTTCGATCGCGCATTGGACAGGAGCTTCTGCATTGTGTAAAAAAACGAGAATCATTCCGTCTCCAGTGGGAAGTCGGATCAATTCGCCGCTCGCGTCCGCCTTTCGAAATTGGCTGGTGTTACGTACGATCTGATTCAGCTCCTGGAGCAGTTCGCCCTGCTCATTAATGAGCAATTTGGAATAACCGACGATGTCTATGAACAGGACATGTGCGATCTCGAGATGAAAATCGAGTTGCGTTTCCGCCATAGGGTTTCCGCTAGCTCTGTTAGCCGAAGAATGTTCACCGCTCAACGCAGATTGTGCCGCCGGCTCCAATGCATGCGGCCCACTCGGACATTCGGAATACCAATACAACGCTGCCAGGGGGGAGAGTTGAACTCCCGACCAAGGGCTTATGAGTCCCCTGCTCTACCACTGAGCTACCCTGGCGAGATCGAACAGCTAATTTTCTTCGAGCAGGTCCACTGTCAATGAGGAGCAACCACCTTCGGCTTCGCTAAATAAGGCGCCAAATCTTTTTTGGGGCCGCGAACCGCAGCCATGAAGAGAATACCTTTGTTTGCCTGCACGGCACCGGTCCATCCTTCTTGTTCGAGGTAACGCCAGCCCGCAAATTCCTCCGGTTTTCCCGTCTTTGAATCGCGTCGCGCCGGAAACAAAAACAATTGTATTCGTTTCTCCGCCAGACCAATTTGGGCGACCTGGCCCGCTTCGTCGTCATCGAAAACCCGGACGCCGATGGTGCGCTCGCGTGAGAATTCCGGCGGGATGTCATAATGTTCGAGCTGGTATTTCATGAAAAACAAATCGTTGAGTGTTCCAGCCTCTTCCTGCATCGGCTCGAAGTCCGACGGCCGCGTCATTGCCGCGACGTTTAACAGTTTTTTTGCAGTCGCAGTACCGGGGAAAGCATGCATTTGCTCATCGAATTTGATCCACGCGACTACTGCGATCACAGCGAGCGCAATTCCAATCGCTAGAATAGCGGGATGGAACGCAGTCTTTTTCCAGCTGCGTCTGGTTCCTTCAGCCATTTTTTCATTGGCGAACCAGTGCCGGATTTCCGGTGATACCGGCGTCGCCCGCACCAATTTCGCGATCGCGCGATCAAACGACTGCTGTGTGGCAAAATCCTCCATTCGTCTCGCCCGCGACATGGCCGTCCGCATTCGCCGGTCAGGCGCCTTCACGTTGGCAATGGGCGCGCACTCCGCCAGGGTGCGCAGGCGGCGCGACAAGCGTTTCACTTCTCCGCCGCCACCGGCACCGTTGCATTGAGCCAGGCTTGAAATTCGCGACGACCGGAGGCAATCGCGCGCGACAATTCATGCAATTTCAGACCCAGTATCGACATCATTTCGCGGTAGTTGAATTCATCGAGATAATAGAGCGCGAGAATACTGCGCTGCGGTTCGGCTGCGGCGGAAATCCAAATCGCCAATTGTTCCGCCTCGAGCTGTTTGATTTGCTCGGGCGCATGTAGCGAGATTTCACATGTTTCGTTCGTCCCCTTCTCCGATTGGACGCCGTGCGCAATGACATCGAGACAACGCCAGCGCGCTTCACGAAAAAACCAGTAGCGATCTGGCGGCGCCTCACCATTGGCGGCCAGAAACGCCGCCTCGCGCACGGTGTCCTGGAAAATATCCTGCGCTTTTGTTGCCTCGCCGGTCATGAGGAAGCAAAAGCGATAGAGCTGCGGTAAATTCGCCACTCTAAACGGGAAGCAGAGAATTTCGGCGGTGCAAGCGCGGGCGATGAGGAATGCTCGACAAAAATTTCTTGCAACAACCTTAGTGTCTTTTGATGCCTGCCGCACTGTAGCCTCGCGAAGGCGGGCGTTTCGCAGATACCTGTCTTTGGTTTGTTGATGTCTCGCGTAAACGGTGGGCGACTTCGCTGGCGTTGCTGCGGCTGTTGAAGGCTGAGATTCGGAAAAAGCCTTCGCCTCTGCTGCCAAATCCGCTGCCCGGAGTAATCACGACATTTAGTTCTCGCAGCATCCAATCGAAAGTCTGCCAGCTGGATTTGCCGACCGGCGTTTCCACCCAAATATAGGGTGCATTTGTTCCGCCATGTACGTTCAGACCCGCGCTCTGAGCGCCCTCGCGCAAGATCCGCGCGTTGCCCATGTAATGCTCAATCAGTATTCGCACCTGTTCACGGCCGGCTTCGGTATAAAGGGCTTCGGCTGCCCGTTGCACCGGATAACTCACGCCGTTTGACTTCGTGCTCCATCGCCTGTGCCACAGTGAATGAAGCGGCGATTTTTTTCCCGATTCGGTCTGTGCCAGCAAACTCTTTGGTAAAACGGTAAAGCCACATCGAACACCGGTGAAGCCGCCGGTCTTGGAAAAACTGCGAAACTCGATCGCGCATTCGCGCGCGCCATCGATCTCAAAAATCGAGTGCGGAATCGTTGTATCGCTGATGTAACCTTCATAGGCGGCGTCGAATAACAAAAGCGCGTTCTGTTCACGTGCATATTCTACCCAACTCGCGAGCTGCGCCCGCGACGCCACTGCGCCGGTCGGATTGTTCGGGAAACAAAGATAAATGACATCCGCGTGTTGGCGCGGAGGTTCGGGCACAAAATTATTTTCCACTGTGCAGGGCAAATAGAGAATGCCTTCGTAGCTGCCATCGGCGCAAACCGAACCAGTGTGGCCCGCCATCACATTGGTATCCACGTAAACCGGATAAACCGGGTCGGTAATGGCAATTTTGTTTTGCTCGCCGAGAATATCGAGGATGTGACCGCAGTCACACTTTGAACCGTCGGACAGAAAAATTTCGTCGTCGTTGATATCGAGGCCGCGGTCGCGATAATCGAATTGCGCGATTTTGCTGCGAAGAAATTCATAACCCTGCTCAGGGCCGTAACCGCGGAAGGTTTCGCGACGTCCCAGCTCTTCGGCTGCGGCTTTCATCGCCTCGATCGCCGCGCGCGGTAACGGCTCGGTCACGTCGCCGATCCCGCAACGAATTAGTCGTTTCGCAGCATCAGGATTTTGTTCCGAAAACTCGCGAACCCGGCGTGCGATTTCCGGAAACAAATAACCGGCCTGAAGTTTAAGATAGTTCTCGTTAAGGAAAGCCATTGAATTATTCAGATCTTTTTGTCCAAAGCGTGTAGGCGGAGCCCCGCAACGCGACAACATCCATCGGATAGAAATGATCTTTTACCAGTGCATCTTCAAGCATCGGCGTCGGCACGTAGCTGTTCACTTGCATGACATACTTCGCCTGGGCGAGTTCCTGTCGCAAAGATTCTGGAAGCTCGACCGGCCAGTTGCCATTTACCGAGTGGGTGTCGAGCTCGAAGAATAGAGAGCGTCCGAAATAGCCGTCCCCGCGGTAGGCAATGGTCGGGTCCTGGGGACTGATGACACGATCGGGCATTCGTTGAACGTGAGCGACAGCGGTTGCATATTTTTCATCGCCGCACCGGGTAAAAAGCAATGTCAAATCGCGGTTGAACTGGATAAGAAACGACAAAAGCATCGCAATCGCCACAACGGTCGCAGTGAGGATAGTTCGCCCTCCGCTCCGCGACGCAATCCATCGCCAGATGGCGTCGAGTTTGATTACGACGAATGCCGTCATCGCGAGATAACCAAAAAGCAACGAACTATAGCCACCACCGCTCTTGCACGTTGTCCAGATAGATACCGGAACCAAGACTGCAATCGCGGACCAGGTCCACCTCTCGTCGTTATCCATTACATCTCGCGAAGAAACGCGGGCTAGGAGGGCGACCACAAAGATAGGAAATGTAACGATGAGATAGACACCAACCGGGAATATTTGACCGTAGTTGACCCTGATTGAACCTGGGACGGTTACGATTGCGAAAAACAACTGCGGAAAGATCAAACGAATTGCTGCGAGCATTAGCGCGATCGACAGCGCTGGGACCGATGAAATCGCAATATCTCTGAGTCTGCGTTTCCAGATCAGACTGTAGACAATCGGGACAAGCGCGAATGCGGCGCTGGTCTGCTTGAAAAGTGTTGCGCAAATGAAAAGGGCGACCGAGCAGACGGACCATGGCCATGAATTTCGCCGCGCCCAAAGCCAGAGGCCGACCACGGCCAGAAGCGCCGCCGCGCAGTCGGGCTGCGCCGAAAGGAAAATAAGGTTGGTGCGGAGGTTGATTGCCAGAAAAAGAACAAATGCTATGAACGCGTTCTTTTTAGCCTGGCCGCGGCAGAGAATTGAGCTTAACAAAAAGGCCAGGGCAAAAGCGAGAACTGCGAACCCGATTCGACCAGCGAGCAAATTGAGCCCGGTAACACGAAAAACTCCAGCAAGAAAAACCGTCAGAAGCGGGCCGTACATGTGCGTCGCATGAGCGGTTTCGTACAATGGCAAGCCTGCATTGAGCCGCATCGCTTCCATCGCGATGGCAGGCTCCCACGGGCTTATGGCCAGCGGTTTCGTCAGCCTGACGATGGCGGTAAACAGCATCGCCGCACCGAGCAGCGCGGTTACAACCAGGAGCGAAACTCGCGCCGGTAATTGCAGCTTCAGCGCGCGACGGTCAGTAATTCTTCGCCACCTCGTCCCAGTTGACCACGTTCCACCACGCTTTGATGTAGTCGGGACGACGATTCTGATAGTTCAGATAATAAGCGTGTTCCCAAACATCTAGACCGAGAAGGGGTGTATTACCATCCATCAATGGTGAATCCTGATTTGGTGTGGAGGTTATTTCGAGTTTACCGCCTTTTTTGATCAGCCACGCCCAACCGCTGCCGAATCGCCCCACTCCAGCGGCGGTAAATTTTTCCTTGAACTGATCGAAACTGCCGAAGGTTGATTTGATGTCATCGGCCAATTTCCCTTTGGGCTCGCCGCCTTTGCTTGGGCCCATAATTTTCCAGAAGAAAGAGTGATTGGCGTGCCCCCCGCCGTTGTTGCGGACCGCAGTGCGAATGTTGTCCGGCACAGCTTTTAAATCACGGATCAAATTTTCGACCGATTTTTTCGCAAGCTCAGGGTGATCCTTGAGCGCGTTGTTCACGTTAGTGATATAAGCTTGATGATGTTTGGTATAATGAATTTCCATCGTGCGCGCGTCGATGTGCGGCTCGAGTGCGTCGTATGCGTAGGGTAATTTCGGTAATTCGTAAGCCATAATGAAGACTCTTCGGCGCGAACGGCAGCGCGTCAATGACCTCGTCATCCCGAGCGCAAGTCGGGGGATCCCGTTGCGAAACCTTTAAGGTAACGCCTCGGGATTCTTCGAGTCCGCTTCGCTTCGGTCAGAATGATGAGAAATGGGTGATCCGCGGGATGACGGTGCTTTCGATCGCGCGGTTTATTAATTACAGCGGAAGAAACTCGGCGGATGACCGAGGCCGCGCTTGTAATTTACGTAGGTGGCGAGGGCAAGGAGCGGGAAATTTTGCCGATACATATCATACTTTAAATAGAACACGCCGGGGAAACCGGTGCCCGTGATTTGCGGTTCGTGCCAGGAACCATCGGCTTGCTGAGTCGAGAGGAGATAACGCAACCCGCGCTGCACGCTTGGTCGATTGAGATCCCCACAGGCGCAAATGCCCATAACCGCCCATGCCGTCTGTGAAGCTGTGCTGTCGCCTTTTCCTTTCGCCGAAGGATCTTCGTAAGTTGCGCAAGTTTCACCCCAGCCGCCGTCGTCGTTTTGACAACTCTCCAGCCAATCTCGACCGCGTAGAATCCAATCCTGGGTCATGTCCTGACCGATAGCACGAAGCCCGCGCAATACCTGCCACGTGCCGTAGATGTAATTTACGCCCCAGCGCCCGTACCAAGAGCCGTCGTCTTCCTGCGTTCTGATTAAATAGCGCAGCGCCTCTTTCACGCTGCGATCGAAGCGATCGAAATCGATGTAACCAAAAAGCTCGAGCGTGCGCGCGGTTAGGTCGCTGCAAGTAGGATCGAGAATGGCGTTATGATCGGCAAAGGGCATGTTTTCCAGCCAGCCGTCGATCACGTCCTTATCGAATGCGCCCCAGCCGCCGTCGCGACATTGGAAACTCAACTGCCAGGCAAGAGCGCGTTCAAATACCTCTTCGTACTCCTGGTCATCTTTCGGCCGAACCAGACGCAGCGCCATCAGCACCATCGCGGTATCATCGGTATCGGGATAGTAAACGTTATTATACTCAAAGGCCCATCCACTCGCTTCGGGGTGGGAATTGTTCTTCGTCCAATCGCCCCGGATACGAACTTCCTTGCTCGACAACCAGGCAGCGGCGTTTTGCAATGCTGGGTGTTCGGGCGGCAGCCCACTCTCCGCCAACGCGATAACATTGATCGCCGTGTCCCAAACCGGCGAAAGACACGGTTGAATTCGAAAATCTGCCGGATCGTCAACGAACAATCCTTCGAAATCCTTTTTTGCTTTAATGAGAGCCGGGTGGCTGTTGGGGTAACCGAGGGCATGCAATGCAATCAACGCATTAAGCATCGCTGGATATACTGCGGCTAGACCGTCGCTCCCCTCGCCGATTCGCTCGATCATCCAACGTTCTGCTTGCTCCAGCGCGATCCGACGCAACGGTTTCCATGGAATTCGATGCAGCATCTT
>DATELT010000018.1:0-4062 GCA_035276245.1 Chthoniobacterales bacterium | reverse complement strand
TCGTCGAGTTCTTTCTTTGTCTTGAACGCGGTGCCGTAGACGCGCTGGAGCTGCGGCTTCTTTTCGTCGCCTTTATAATAAGCGCTGGCGAGACTGGTGAGTTTGAACGCGCCGATGTTTCCGGTGCGCATGACGTGCGGGCCGGCGCAAAGATCGATGAAGTCGCCATTGCGATAGAGCGAGATCGTTTCCCCCGGCGGAATGTTCTCGATGATATCGAGCTTGAACTTGCTGGGTTCGTTCCGATCGCCTAATGCCGCGAGTCGCCCCTTTTTACCAAGCTCCAAGGCCTCATCACGCGAAACCTCCATCCGCTCGAAGGAATGGTTCGCCTTGATCTCTTTCTTCATCTCCGCCTCGATCTTCTCGAAGTCGTCGGGTGAGATCCGGTGCGGCAGGTCGACATCATAATAGAAGCCGTTGTCGACTGGTGGACCGGCCGCGAACTGCGCCTCCGGCCAGATTTTGAGGATCGCCGTTGCCAGGACATGGGCACACGAGTGGCGCAAGCGTTCGATGTCGCTCATCGCTGCTCGCATCTCAGGTGTTTTGCGTTCCTCAGACATAACACTGAAAAATGGATGCAACGTCACGTTGCCGCTCGATGTCGGTCATCTGCGCGCGTTGTTCCGGAGTTTTGCGGTCCTCGTCCATCTTTTGAGCGGGGAAATTAACCGCGAAGCACACTAAGAACACGAAGAATTTGTTTACGCTGTTAGTTCTCGGAACAAATATTCCTGTCTCTCAGCCCTCGGACTTGTTGTCCGGATTCGTGGGTCAGTGGGTTTGAAACCCGCCGGGCATACAGGCTACAAGCCTGTGTTTCTGTGTATTATTATAGATGATGCGGTTTCTTCTGATTGCGGTGGCCGGAATCGGGATGGGCTGCCAGCCAGCGCAGACGCAGGTTGCCGATTTTGCGTCGCAGCGCGAACATATGGTGAAGGAGCAAATCGTCATGCGCGGGCTGGTAGCGGAGCGGGTGTTATCGGCACTGCGCAAAGTGCCGCGGGAAGAATTCGTGCCGGTGGAATATCGCGCGGAGAGTTACAGCGACAAAGCTCTTCCAATCGGATATGATCAAACTATCTCGCAACCCTTCATCGTTGCGTTTATGACCGAAGAGTTGCAGCCGCAACCGACGGATCGGGTGCTCGAGGTCGGGACCGGATCCGGGTATCAGGCGGCGATCTTGGCCGAGTTGGTCGCGGCGGTTTACACGATTGAAATCATCGAGCCGTTAGCTAAGAACGCCGAAGCAACGCTACAGCGTCTCGGTTACAAAAACGTGCATGTAAAGACCGGCGACGGTTACAAAGGCTGGCCGGAACATGCGCCGTTCGATTCCATCATCGTGACCTGCGCGCCCGAGCGCGTGCCGCAGCCATTGCTCGAGCAGTTGAAAGAAGGCGGGCGCATGATCATCCCGGTCGGGGCCAAGTTTGCGCAGGAACTTTATCTCTTTGAGAAAAAGAATGGACGTTTGCAGCAGACCGCAGTGTTGCCGGTTCGGTTTGTGCCGATGGTCCACCAGAAGGACGGGAATAGTGACAGGTAAAACGTGAATAGTGGCGCTTCAGGGCCACTGTGCCCGCGCCGCGATCATTTAATCGCTGCAAGTTTTTTGACATCGACGCGCTTGGCCCATTCTTGAAGCGCGGCGGGATCCTGTCCCTGGGTTTCGATTTGGAGAAAGTATCGCTTCGCCACCATCAGCCAGAGGGTGCCGTGTTTGCCTTCGTTCTCGAAAGTTTCGAAGCCGTCGTGGCCATCGAGGTTGACTGATTTTGAGTATCCTTCGGTGGATGTGGTAGTGAATTTCCACGCCGCGGTCGTTGCCTCGACGTAATCGGGGTTGGCGGCGGAATCGAGGATGCTAATCGCCGTAGTCGGGGCGTTATCGCCTTCACCTTTGCGGTAATCGCGGTGCACATTAGTCAATTTGAATCCGCCGACATCAGTGGTTGAACCATTCGGCTTATCGGCCGTCCAACCGGCTGGCGCCTCAGGCAGAAGCGGGAGCAACTTGGTATAATCGACGACATTGATGAGCGACGGGAGTTCTTGGCCGTGCGCAGGCGTTGCAATGAGGCCGGTGAATGACGCCATCGCAGCCACCGCCGGTAACGCGACAAGGAAATTTCGGTTCACGCGCAACGACACCGATTGACTTCGCTTTCGGCGGTTTGTCAAGACACGACTGCGAGAGCCTGGAGCGTTTTCCAGAGCCAAGCTGCTATTGTAGTGCCCGAAGATTTACCGCGGTATTGCCTGCTGTTCGAATGTGCTTCGAATCCAGCGAATTTCGTTCACCAGCTTTGATCGATTTAATTTATCACCTAGAGCTCGATCCCAAGAGTGCGCAGTGGACTGACAAAATCTGTCGACGGTGACGGCGGCAACTACATCAGCTATCTTCGCACATCTGGTGTGTCTTTGATGAGCGGTCAGAGGGATTATGCAATCTGAGGAAATGAGTGAAAGAAGCTTTGAGATTCGCGATGCCACCGTCGCGGACATCCCAATTATTTTGCAATTGATCCGCGATCTTGCCACCTACGAACGCGCGCCCAATGATGTCTTCGCTACGGAAGAAGCTTTGCGTGAAGTGCTCTTTGGAGCGGAACCAGCGGCGAGAGTTGTGATTGCTTTTGAAAAGGCCGGACCGGTGGGTTTCGCGGTTTATTTTTTTAATTTCTCCACCTGGCTCGGACGCCCCGGGCTCTACCTCGAAGATTTATTTGTAAAACCGGAGATGCGGGGCCGTGGTTACGGGCGCGCACTCTTGGTACATCTGGCAAAGATCGCTCGCGATCACAATTGCGGACGAATGGAATGGGCGGTCCTAACCTGGAATGACCCCGCAATTCAGTTTTACAAGAAGCTCGGTGCGGTGTCGCTGGAGGAGTGGCGAGTCTTTCGGTTAACGAAAGATGGGATCGGGAAGCTGGCAGAGGAGGAATAGACAGGATTAACAGGATTGTACAGGATTTTTCCGCTACATCGTCAGTCGCGAGCGAAGCGATACGCTGGGCCGTAAGCTCTGACGACCGCTGCGAGGAAATTGCAATTATTGGACGACAAGGAAATGTGAAACGTCTCGCCCTGCCCTGCCGCTCAATAGGCACAGTCAAGAACTTGAAGCCTGAAATCCTGCAAAATCCTGTCTTCTGGACGTGAAGATCGAGGATTACGCATTTCTTAGCGATACGCAAACGGCAGCGCTGGTTGGTCGAAATGGCTCGGTCGATTGGCTTTGTTTTCCACGGTTTGATTCCGCTTCCTGTTTTGCGGCCCTGATCGGCGAACCGAAGAACGGCCGCTGGCTAATAGCGCCGTCTGATGATTCGGCAACGGTGACGCGAAAATATCGCGGCTACACCTTGATTCTCGAAAGTACTTTCGAAACGAAGGAGGGCGCGGTGCGGTTGATTGATTTCATGCCGCCGCGCGGAACGAATCCGGACATCGTCCGCATCGTCGAAGGCGTGCGCGGCAAAGTTTCGATGCGAATGGAGCTGATCATTCGCTTCGATTACGGCGACGGGGTGCCATGGGTGCGGCAATGTGGTGATGGATTGGAAGCGGTCTCCGGACCGAACGGGCTCGTTTTGCGAACGCCAGTCGAAACGCGCGGAGAAGATCTCACAACCGTAGCCGACTTCGAAGTCGCAATGTGTGAGCGTGTGCCCTTCGTGCTCACCTGGTATGAGTCACACAAACGTCCGCCGCGCGCGGTTAATCCAGAACACGCACTGCACGACACGGAAAAGTATTGGAAAAATTGGGCCGGCTCCTGCCAGTATGGCGGTAAATGGAGCGATGCGGTTGTGCGCTCGCTGGTGGTCCTGAAAGGTCTGACCTATGCGCCGACGGGTGGAATTGTGGCAGCGGCGACAACTTCGTTGCCGGAAAAGATCGGCGGAGTGCGCAACTGGGATTACCGCTATTGCTGGTTGCGCGATGCGACATTGACTCTCTTTGCGTTGACCCGCTCTGGTTTCGTCGAAGAAGCGCGGGCCTGGCGTGGATGGCTCCTGCGCGCGATCGCAGGCAGCCCTT
>DATELT010000017.1:0-15800 GCA_035276245.1 Chthoniobacterales bacterium | reverse complement strand
AGTGACGCGCCGCGCATGGAGTGGGAGTCAACGCAATCTGCGCGTTGATCCAGGACCGGACGGCAGAGTCTTCCGCGCATTCAGGACACGCAGAAGCGTGTCCCTCCAAGCTGTGGTCGGACCGGTGTCGGCTGCAGATTTCTTTATTGCAGCAAGCAAGATGCCCGCTGGCCCGACAGGTCCGAGCCGGACTGGCGGTAGATGGCTGCGCTACGGGGATTTCTTCGGCGAGGCCGACGCGGCAGCAGCAGGTGACGCTGGCGCTGCCTCGGGCGGCTTAACACTCAGTAGTTCGACTTCGAAAATAAGGGTTGCGTTCGGCCCGATGTCCCCGCCCGCGCCGCCCGGGCCGTAGGCCAGGTTTGATGGAATGAAAAGCTTGTATTTCGCACCAGGCTTCATCAACTGAAGCGCTTCGGTCCAGCCTTTAATCACGCGATTAACCGGAAAGGTCGCAGGCTCACCGCGCTTGTAGGAGCTATCGAACTCCGTGCCGTCGATCAGTGTACCACGATAATTTACGACCACGGTATCGGTTTCCTTCGGCGCAGCTCCGCTCCCCTCTTTCTCCACGACATATTGCAAACCGCTAGCGGTCGTTTTTACCCCCGGTTTGATCTTGTTTTCGGCGAGAAATTTTTCACCTTCCTTAGTGTTCTTTTCCCCTGTTTCTTTGCTCGCCGTCTCTGCTTTTTCTCTCATGTCCTTTGCAAACTCCGTCATGACTGTGCGCACTTCCTCAGGGGTGAGCAATGGATTGGCGCCGCTAAGTCCATCCTTCACACCCGCAGCCAGCACATCAGTGTTGATTTCCATTTTCTGTTTCTTGAAGGTGGTGCCAATGTCGAGTCCGATGCTGTAGCTCACCTTATCTTTTGTGTCCTTGAGTGCGGGCCGATTCTCCGCGAAAACAGGCGTCACCAACATCGCCAGCGTGATACCGATAACAAGATTTTTCATAGTAAGGAAGCGCCGGGAACGGCGCGACATGAAGTCCGGCACGCTAGAGAGGAAACCGCACCCGTCAAGGTCCGATGCCAGACTGGCACGATTGCTTGATCGATCTTCAACAGTCCCAAGATATTTGGGCAGAATGGCGCCATTCGCTATTGCCACGCTAATCGTCTTTTCCGCCCGGGCTGCGATCGATATTTCCCCGGCCGATGCGCAACGGATCGGTAAACGTATCTGGCAAAACGAATGTGGCGGCACCATTTCCGGCCTAACTTCATGGAACGCCGGTGAAAACTTCGCTTCTCTCGGCATCGGCCACTTCATCTGGTACCCGAAAGGGCAGCGCGGCCCGTTCGAGGAGAGTTTCCCAAAACTTGTTAGCTTTGTTGCCGCTCACGGCGCGAAATTACCGCAATTTCTTCTTCCCGGGCATAACTCTTCCTGCCCATGGAATTCAAGGGCTGAGTTTCAGCAGGCGATCGACTCACCGAAGATGAAACAACTGCGCCAATTTCTCGTCGATACCATTGATCTCCAGGCGCAGTTCCTGATCAGGCGCCTGCAGGAGGCGCTGCCCAAAATGATGTCCCAGGCGGCTGATCACGAAAATTTGCAGCAACAGTTCGAACGCGTCGCATCTACACCGCGGGGCTGCTACGCCCTTGTTGATTATGTTAATTTCAAGGGCGAAGGGACCCTCGCCACCGAGCGTTATCGGGGCCAGGGCTGGGGGCTGCTGCAGGTCTTGGAAAATATGCACGACTCACAATCCACGCTCGACGAATTCGCGGCTTCAGCCAAAACTATCCTTCGCCGGCGGGTCGCGAATTCACCTCCGGAACGCGGCGAAGCCCGCTGGCTCCCAGGCTGGCTTGCCCGAGTAGATGGATACGCCAAATGAGAAAACGTTTTCCCGTCCTGATTGTCGCAAACGCGATCGTGTTCCTCGCCGTCTCCGCTAATGGGCAATTATTCGGGAAACCCAAGACCGGTCTTCAGCCGATGAAAAGCGCGGTCGATTTGATCAAGAAGCAGGCGCCATTGCGGGTCGATCAGGTGTTGCTCGCGAAAACTTCAACGGACGACGTGCACATCATTGTTTCGCTGGGGAAACAGCGTGCCTACCTGATGGCCGGTGAACAAATCGTAATTGATTCACCAATCTCATCGGGAAAGCTAGGTCACACGTCCCCCAGTGGCAGCATGAGGATCTTGGAAAAGGATCCGAACCATCACTCTTCGCTTTATGGAGATTTCGTCGATAGCTCCGGTCGCATCGTTCGAGCCGGCGTAAGCATGCACATCGATGCCGCGCCGAGTGGAACCCACTTTCAGGGCGCCGAAATGAAATGGTTCATGCGCCTCACCGACGAAGGTGTTGGCATGCACGTCGGAATTCTGCCAGGCTACCCCGCCTCCCACGGCTGTATCCGCATGCCTTCAGATGCAGCAAAATTGTTCTACGATCGCGTCAAAATCGGCACGCCAGTCGAGGTCCAGCCCGCGGCGTGACGATTTAGCTGCCGCCGCCCGGGCCGGCAGAGAGAATCTGCCGCTGGGACAGCAGCACCTACAAGAATCGGCTCCGAAGCAAATCGAACGCGCGCTGGGAGACTAATTGCTTGAACGTTTCGCGATCGCTCGGAAAAAAGAACTTCTCGTAGCGCATCGGTTGATTCTCCGAACTTAACGCCACGAAGACTGTACCGACGGGTTTTTCCGCGCTGCCACCTTCCGGGCCGGCGATCCCGGTTGTAGCGATTCCATGCGTGGCTCCGGCTCGCTGCCGGGCCCCTTGCGCCATTTCCGTCGCGACTTGCTCGCTTACCGCGCCAAATTTTTCGATGGACTCCCGGGAAACGTCCAGCGTTCGAATTTTTTCCTCATTCGAATACGTGACGTAACCGGCGGCAAAGACTTTTGAGGCGCCAGGAACGTTCGTGATTTCATTCGCCAGAAAACCGCCCGTGCATGACTCTGCAACAGCTAGATTTTGTTTTCGCTCGGATAATAGACGGACCAAAACGGCCGCTAAAGTTTCGTCGCCAACGCTGAAGATCGCGTCGCCCAGTTTTTCGCGAATGATCCTTTCAGCTTCGGCTACAGCCGCGGCGCTGCCTATGACGCGGACGTCGGCTTCCCCGGGTCGCGCACAATAGCCAAGCTCGATCCCGGGAATTGCGAGCACTGCCATACCAATTTTCTTTTCGATGATGGATTCACCCATGTTGGCGATACGAAAGCTTCGCATCACGGGCTTCTTGGAAGCGGTGCTGATTTGGCTCAGAATCGGCACGACAAAATCGCGAAACATCGGTTCCAATTCGCGCGGCGGACCGGGCAAAAGGAACAAGTGGGGTGACGGCATTTTCGGATTGATATTCGCCGCGATATAAATTCCAGGCGCCGTCCCATTCTCGTTAGGCAAGACCTCACCTCCGCGCGGAACGAGCGCTTGTCGCCAGATGCGTTTGGTTGCGGGAATCCTGCGGAGAGCGAGACGGCGGCTTATTGTTTCGCGGACTGGTGAATTTTCCAGTAACTCGAGATTCAAAAACTCAGAGACCAACTCCCGGGTAATATCATCGCTAGTTGGGCCGAGACCACCCGTCACAAAAACGATTTGCGCGCGCGGAAAAATTTCCGCAAAGGTTTCTTGCAGCGTGGGGCTGTCTGGAACCGTGCGTTGCTCGTCGATCCGAAGACCAAATTGAAAAATTTCGCGCGCGATAAACCGCAGATGCGTGTTCAGCACCTCGCCAAGCAAAAGCTCGGTCCCCGTATCGATGACGACAACACGCATGGTTTGAAGGAAAAGTGATAGTTACAAAGGTTACAAGGTTACAACGGAGAAGGCGTATGGCGAACGAAGGCTTGCTGGCGTATTCAACGCGGCGTCATACCGTGAACCTCCAACGTTGAAAGAGCTCCTTCGCCGTGTTTGGATAACACGGCGCGAGATTTCTCCCCCTATAACGCTTCAACGCTTCTAACGTTTTAACGCAACGCCTTACGCGGCATCCTTATCCTGCTTCTTGCGAATAAGCGGAAGCTTTTTCCCCTCGACCACCGCGCGATTGATCGTGACTTCAGCGATGTCTTCGCGGCTCGGCACGTCATACATGATATCAAGCATGATGCGCTCGAGCATCGATCGCAGCGCACGGGCCCCGGTGCCTTTTGTCACGGCCTGGGCTGCCAGCGCCTTCAGCGCATCCTTTGTCACCGACAAACGCACATTCTCCATCGAGAAGAGTTTGGTGTACTGTTTCACCATAGCGTTCTTGGTCTCGGTCAAAATCGCGACCATTTCTTCCTCGGTCAGCGCATCCAGCGCAGCGACCACAGGCAGGCGGCCGATGAATTCGGGAATCATTCCGAAGGCGAGCAGGTCTTCCGGTTCGACTCTTCGCACCGCTTCACGCGCCAGCGCCGCTTCCACCTCCAAAGTCGGACTGCCGAAGCCCATCACTTTTTGGCCGATCCGTTTCTGTACAATTTTATCGAGACCAACGAAGGCTCCTCCGCAAATAAACAAAATCTTTTCGGTATTCACCTGGATGTATTCCTGATGCGGATGCTTGCGCCCGCCCTGCGGCGGAACGTTGCAGGTACTACCTTCGAGAATTTTTAGCAGCGCCTGTTGCACCCCTTCGCCGCTCACGTCGCGCGTGATCGAAACGTTGTCCGTTTTACGCCCGATCTTGTCGATCTCGTCAATATAAACGATGCCGATCTCCGCGCGTTTCACGTCGTAGTCGGCATTCTGCAGCAAACGAAGGATGATGTTCTCAACATCCTCACCCACATAGCCCGCTTCCGTCAGGGTTGTCGCATCGGCAATACAAAATGGAACATCCAGAATTTTTGCCAGCGTTTTGGCCAGCAAGGTCTTGCCCGATCCGGTCGGTCCGATTAGCAAAATATTGCTCTTCTCGATTTCTACATCAGCAAACGGATCAGGCTGAAATGCCGCCGATGAATCGGTCGGCGCGCTCGCCTGCATCACTCGCTTGAAATGGTTGTGGACGGCAACGGATAGCGTCTTTTTCGCAATATCCTGCCCGATTACATACTGATCGAGAGATCGACGAATTTCCGCGGGTTTCGGCACTCGAATGCTCGATGATTGTCGCCGGGCGTCCTCATTTAGCTCCTTATCAAGGATGCTTTTGCAAACGTTAATACAGCTATCGCAGATATAGACCCCGGGACCGGCAATTAGCTTGCGGACTTCCGCATGGCTCTTGCCGCAGAAAGAGCACATGGTGAGGTTTGAAGCCCGTGCCATAAAAGCCTTTAAGCAGCTTCTATTCCCCGAGTTTCCGGGGTAACGCGGCCTCCGCCACGGCTACATTTCGGTCCGCTCCATCGCCGCCGACACCGTCGATCAGCTTCACTTCCTTGCGCGATTTGATGACCTCGTCGACCAAGCCATAGTCCCTCGCTTCAGCCGCCGACATGTAATAATCACGGTCCGAATCCAGGCGGACCTGCTCTTCAGATTTGCCGGTGTGTTGCGAGATGATTTTGATCAGGCGCTTTTTCAGCTTGAACATGTAATCGACCTGCCGCTCGACGTCGCTGGCCTGTCCCTGAGCCCCCCCAGAAACCTGGTGAATCATGATATCGGAATTGGGAAGAGCGAACCGCTTACCCTTGGTTCCTGCGCACAACAGCACCGCGCCCATGCTTGCGGCCATGCCAAGGCAGTAAGTAGTTACGTCGCAGGTCAAAAACTGCATGGTATCGTAAATCGCGAGGCCGGCAGTGACAGACCCTCCGGGCGAGTTGATATAAAGATTGAGATCCTTTTTACCGTCCTCCATTTGCAGGAACAACATCTGGGCAATGACCAAATTTGCGATGTGATCGTCGATCGGTGTGCCGATGAAAATGATCCGGTCCTTGAGCAATCGGGAATAGATGTCGTAGGCGCGCTCGCCCCGGCCTGTCTGTTCCACTACCATTGGAACCAACACACTTTGGGAAATACTTTTGCTTAGTTCGCTCATGAATTCTCTTTCGACGGACGGCCCTCTTTATCAGCTATTTTCACGCTAACATTCGCCTCAAGAAAATCAATGGTCTTACCCAGCAAGATCTCTTCCACCAGGCTGTTAATTCCTTCATGTTGATCAATTTCTTTGCGCATTTTTTCGACCGAAACATTGTGACGCACGGCTTGTTTCCGGATCCGCTCCTCGATTTCCTCCGACGTGACCTGAATTCTCTCCGCCTCGGCAATGCGATGAAGGATGAAATTCGTTTTTAATCGATGCGCCGCGAGCGAACCAGCGCCTTGCACCAGTTCTTTCTCCTTGCTTTTCAGCATTTCATCGGGAACACCCCGCTGACGATTCTGCTGTACTAATTCGCCCAGGGCGCGCCTTGTTTCATTTCGCAAGAGCTGCGGCGGTAAATCGAACTGGATCTGTTCCTGCAAAGCTTTGATGATCTGCGATTCTTTCGCCCGCTCGATGGCATGCTCTTTCTCGTGCTCGAGATCGTGCGCCACCAGTTTGCGCAATTCTGCCAACGTTTTGTCCTTCGCCAATTTTGCCGCGAAAGTATCGTTCAATTCCGGGAGCACCTTTTGTTTGATTTCGCGCAACGTCACGGCGTAATCCGCTTTCTTGGCCGCCAGTTCTTTTACCGGCAGATCTGCCGGAAAGGTCACGATGACCAATCGTGTCTCGTCTTTTTTTTGTCCGATCAATTGTTCGCAAAACTTGGGCAGGAAATTTTCCGGACCGAGGTGCAGCCAGAATTTCTTTCCGCCTTGCAGGTTCTTGCTTGCGTCTGGCGCGATTTCGCGAATCGGCTGGCCCTCAATCGTGCCTTCAAAATCGATTACGGCGAAATCGTCCATTTGCAGTGGACGCTCCGGCTCGATCTCTACGAAGTCAGCCGATTGTTCGCGCAACCGTTCCATGGCGCCATCGATTTCCTGGTCCGTCACTTCGAGCGGCGGCAGTTGCACTGTGATATTTTTATAGTCGGGCAAATCGAATTCGGGAGCCGTGATTACCGTCGCACGGAAACGCATCGTTTTGTCGTCACCGATTTGGACATCTTCCAGATTCGTCAGCGAAACGACTCGCAAGTGTTTCTCCGCGACCGCGTCGCGATAACTTTTTGAGACTAGTTTCTTTGTGACCTCTTCCTGGATTTCCTTTTTGAACTTCGCTTCGATCACCTTGCGGGGCGCTTTGCCAGGGCGGTATCCCGGAATTTTAGCGTAACGCGCGAAATTATCGGCAATCGCGTTCCACTCTTTCGTTACTTGTTCCGGCGGCAGTTCGATTTGCAAAGTGGAAACGGAATCCGGCTGCCTTTCGACCTCAACTTTCATGAAGGGGTGCAAACTACTGAGGCGTGGTGTCGTCCGCAAGACGTGTCCATACGAGAGATCCCTCGGTCTCCCTCGACGTCGCTCGGGATAACGGCGCTAAGCCACCTTCACCCCTCGCACAAAGACATCACGTACCAGCGAAAGTCCAAACCAATAGCAGAGTTCACGATAGTCGTCGCAATCATAGATCACGAAATTTGCCAGCTTCCCCTGCTCCAACGAGCCGATCGTATCAACGCGATCCAAACTGGCAGCGGCATTGATTGTGGCCGCCGTGATCGCTTCGGTCGGGCTCATCCGCATTTGTGTGACGGCCAGTGAAAGCATCATCGGCATCGAGGCGCTGGGGGAGGAACCCGGATTGAAATCGGTCGCCAACACCACGGCCAGGCCGGCGTCGATCATTTGGCGGGCGGCGGGATATTTTTTTGAACCGAGAGCATAGACCGATCCCGGTAGCAGCACCGGTTGTACGCCTGCTTTTGTCAGTGCGCTGATGTCGTCGGCCGCGCTTTGTTCAAGATGATCGGCGGTAGTTGCTCCCAAATTCGCGGCCAATTTTGCCCCGCCGCTGTTACTCAATTGGTCGACATGCATCCGTAATTTCAATCCATGCTGTTTCGCGGCGGTTAGAACGCGACGGCTATTGTCGACATCAAAATAGTTTTGTTCACAAAAAATATCGCAGTATTCCGCGAGCTTCTCCTGACCGATCGCAGCTAACATTTTGTCGGTGATCAAGGAGATGTATCCATCATGATTCTCACGAAACTCCGGGGGGAAAGCATGTGCGCCAAGAAATGTCGGAACCGTTTGCAGTGGTGTTTCTGCCCCCACGCGCCGGATCACCCGAAGAATTTTGAGCTCGTCCTTAAGCGTGAGTCCATAGCCTGACTTCGCTTCGATGGTTGTCGTTCCATTGTGCAGAAACCAGCTCGCGCGCTTTTTTGCGAGCGCGAACAGATCATCCTCAGAAGCGGCACGCGTTGCCTGCACCGTTGTTTGGATTCCCCCACCGCGCTTTGCAATCTGTTCGTAGGTCTCTCCTGTTGCGCGCGATTCAAAATCTTCAAGCCGATTTCCGGCAAAAACGAGATGCGTATGTGCATCCACGAACCCTGGCAACACTACGCAACCGCGCGCATCGACGACTTCGGTATCGCTCTGACATAGCTTCCCGATCTCAGCTGTGCTCCCGACGCAGGAAATTTTGCCTTCAGCCGCAAGCAGACCGCCGTTAGGAATGATTCCGAGATCGCCAAGTTCTTTGCGGGATCGTGCCCGCGGCGGCCCCGCCAGTGTAATCAGTTGGGACGCATGCAGGACGGCGAGGCTGGACATTGGACCGTTGAAGCGTTAAAGCGTTACAGCGTAAATAGAGAAAGCTAAAGCAGATTCGAGCGTGTGATTACTCTCGGGCTGATTGGGTCCCCAATTCAACTCTTTAGCGAATCACCGTATCAACCCTTCAACTTCTTCTCCACCAGCTTGCCAATCTCTTTGAACCGCGCTTCAGATTCTTCGGTAAATACCTGGACCTTATTCGAAAGAGAGGTCTTGGCCTTTTCCTCTTTCAGATTCGCCACATTGATTCTGACATTCATCCCCGCTCCCTCAATGCAGGCGTGCACCGCGAGAAGACCAACTCCGACATCTGAAATGGACGCGGGATTTCCGCGAGCGGCCATTTCGGCGAGAAGATCGTAAGCCTTTGCCGCGGTCTGCATCACTCGAAGGGGGACCTCCGCCGCCAACTTGTTGGCCGCTTCAATCGCAGCTGATCGCGCTGATTTTTCCTTGGCTGTGCCTTTGGGCAAACCAAATGCCGCCATGACCTTGTTAAAGGCAATGGTGTCCTCGTCGACTAACGAAAGCATTTCGTCCTTTAATCGCTGTGCCTTCACCGCCCAATCGCTGAAATATCGAAGCTTCTCTTCCCAACCGCGCTTTCCCGCCGACAAATTGGCCACCATACCACCTAGCGAAACACCCAGTGCGCCCATTAACGCCGCGACTGAACCGCCACCGGGTGCCGGGGTATCGCTCAGCGTTTCATTGCAAAACCGGCGGAGATCCATCTTTACCAGCGACTTTTTCGGCGTCGCCGCTTCAATCTTTAGCTCGATAACTTTTTCTTTAGGATCAAACGGCTTCAGCTCGCTCAACCCCATCGTGCGGATAGCGAGGTCAATCAGCTCTTCTTCCGCCGCGCCTTCCGACCAGTTTTGCCTTTGCAAAAAATGTCTTCCAGCATCGACCAAGCATTTCTTCGGGACCATACCAACAATTTCCGATCCGGTAACTCGCAGACCGCGCCGAATGGCGGATTCATTGCAGGCATCGAAGGCGGCATGGAGCGGTGTTTCCTGAATGTTCGTCAGGTTCATTGAAACCTGAGCGATGCCGTACTCTTCCACATACCAGCCGATTGCTTTCACATGTTTCAACATCCCCGGAACCCGGATCGGATTTCCATTTTGGTCGACCATCGGATTGCCGGTCGGCGTGCCATCGAGCGTCTTCACCCGGCCCTGTTCTCGAACATCGAAGGCGACGGAGTTCGCTCGTCGCACTGATTTCGTGTTCAGATTTATGTTGTAGGCGATCAGAAATTCCCGCGCACCAATCGCCGTTGCACCGGCCTTTGCATTAAACTCGTTAGGTCCGAAATCCGGATGCCATTCCGCCTTCTTGATTTTGTCGAAGAAAGCTTCGTATTCGCCTTCGCGGATCACCGCGAGATTTGCCCGGGCTGGATCTTTGGCCGCTTTCTCATACAGATAAACGGGGATTTTTAATTCTTCGCCAACCCGTTTTCCCAATTCCTTGGCGCAGGCGATCGCTTCTTTCCAATCGGCATCGCCGATCGGAATAAAAGGGCAAACGTCAGTCGCTCCCATGCGGGGATGCGCGCCTTTATGTTTGCGCATGTCGATTAATTCCGCGGCTCTTTTGATCCCCCGGAAGGCCGCTTCGACGGTCGCCTTCGGGGTGCCAACGAAGGTCACAACGGTACGGTTCGTGGTTTCGCCCGGATCCACGTCGAGTAGCGATATTCCGTTAGCCGACGCAATCGCATCGGTAATTTGCCGAATAACCTCGGGATCGCGGCCCTCCGAAAAGTTTGGCACACATTCGATCAGCTTCGACATAGCAATGAAATTCTACACAGGATTTACGGGGATTAATCGGATTGCAAGAAGAAGAGCGGTGCTAGCGCACAAAACTCGATAATTCCAAGTGCCAATCGAGAACGCGATATTCTGGGCAGCGTGGGCAGTTTGCCGGCAAAATTTGTATTCGACAGGCCGGGAACACTGAGGCTAGCAACCGGTGCTTTCAGCAATCTTCAATCGCGCGACATTGGTTGTACTGGAATCTCGATCTCGTTAGCCTTGGCAAACTCAATGGCGCGAGAATAACCGGCGTCAACATGGCGAAGGATGCCCATACCCGGATCGCTGGTAAGGACGCGTCGCAAACGGCGCCTGGAATTTTCGGTTCCATCTGCAACCACAACCATGCCTGCATGCTGCGAATAACCGATGCCGACGCCCCCGCCGTTGTGAATCGAGATCCAGGAGGCGCCCGCAGCGGTGTTAACAAGGGCATTGAGTAGCGGCCAGTCGGCGATGGCATCGCTACCATCCACCATTCCTTCCGTTTCGCGAAATGGTGACGCCACCGAACCGGTATCCAGATGATCGCGACCGATTACAATGGGCGCTTTGATTTTGCCGCGCTGCACCAGTTCGTTTATAGCCACGCCAAACTCAGCGCGTTCGCCGTAGCCGAGCCAGCAAATACGGGCGGGCAATCCCTGAAAATGAATTCGCTCTCTCGCGAGCTTCATCCAGCGCGCCAGAATCGCGTTTTCCGGAAAGAGTTCGAGCGCCAGAGCGTCGGTGCGTGCGATGTCCTGGGCATCTCCACTCAGAGCAACCCAGCGAAACGGACCTTTTCCCTCGCAAAAAAGCGGCCGGATGTACTCCGGAACGAATCCGGGGATATCGTAAGCGTTCTCGATACCAGCTTTTTTTGCCTGGGTACGGATGTTATTGCCATAATCGAAGGTGATCGCACCTCGTTTTTGCAGTTCCAACATCGCGCTGACGTGCTCAGCCATCGCTTGCATCGAGCGCTTCATGTATTCATCCGGATTTTTCATGCGCAACGCCATGGCCTCAGCTAACGACATTTGGTTTGGCACATAACCATTGAGTGCGTCGTGCGCGCTGGTTTGATCGGTCAACAAATCCGGAACGAAATTTCGCTTCACCATTTCCGGTACGACGTCAGCGCAATTGCCGACTAGACCAATAGAGACGGCGCGATCTGACTTTCTCGCTGCGTCAAGCAAGGCTAAGGCTTCATCGAGAGAATTCGCCAAGTAATCGCAATAACCGGTCGCGAGCCGTTTCTCGATCCGCGCCGGGTCCACTTCCACACCGATGAAGCAGGCGCCGTTCATGGTTGCAGCCAATGGTTGAGCTCCACCCATTCCGCCGAGGCCGCCGCTAACGATGAGCTTGCCGGTGAGATTCCCGCCAAAATGTTTCTCCCCCGCTGCGCCAAAGGTTTCGAATGTGCCCTGCACAATTCCCTGGCTCCCGATGTAAATCCAGGAGCCAGCGGTCATTTGTCCATACATCGTTAGGCCAAGTCGCTCGAGTTTATTGAACTGTTCGTAGTTTGACCATTGACCGACCAGATTTGAATTCGCAATCAATACCCGCGGAGCTTCGTCGTGGGTCTGGAATTTGCCGACCGGTTTGCCGGATTGAACGAGAAGTGTTTCGTCATTTTCCAGTTCGCGCAGAGAGCGCACCATCGCGTCGAAACATTCCCAATTTCGAGCCGCCCGTCCGGTGCCGCCATAAACGATCAATCGTTCAGGCGCCTCCGCGACTTCCGGATCGAGATTGTTCATCAGCATCCGCATGGCGGCTTCCTGATGCCAATCTTTGCAACTGCGTTCTGCTCCGCGTGGAGCCCGAATGGATCGTTTCCCGCTCATAACTTTTCGTGTTCGCTGTCGAATTCTCCGGCACGGATCGCGGCTGCGATTGCGCCGATATCTGAAGAGAGTGCACGGTCTTGCAACAATGGCGCCGTATATTTCCGAACTTTCGCGTAGGCCCGCTCCACCCCTGCGCCAGCTCTCAGGGGACGCCGATGTTCCAGCGCTTCTGCGCCCGCCAGAAGTTCGATCGCAAGCAAATTTTCCGCGTTCTCCACGATCGAGCGCAATTTGACCGCCGATGTCATTCCCATGGAGACATGATCCTCCTTTCCCGCCGAGGTCGGAACATTGTCGACGCTTGCCGGATACGCCAGCACCTTGGCCTTATTCAAAAGCGCCGCTGCCGCGACCTGCGCAATCATCATCCCGGATTGCAATCCAGGTTTGCGCGCAAGAAACGCCGGCAAACCCTCGCTCAAGTCGGGATTTACCATGCGCTCGATTCGCCGTTCGCTGATGCCCATCAAATCGGTGAGTGCAATGGCTGCAAAATCGAGCCCAAGTGCGAGAGGCGCACCGTGAAAATTGCCGCCCGAAATAACGTCCCCGTTTTCCGCAAACACGAGGGGGTTGTCGGTTGCGGCCGCGCTTTCAATTTCCAGCGTATTTTCCACATAGGCCAGGGCGTCGCGCGCCGCGCCGTGCACCTGTGGCATGCAACGGAGACTATAGGCATCCTGAACTCGTGGATCATTTTGACGATGCGATTCGCGAATTTCGCTTTGCCGAACCAATGCACGCAAGTGTTCTGCAACCGCAATCTGTCCGGGATGAGGTCGCGCTTTTTGAATCCGCACATCGAACGCGCGCGGCGTTCCCAACAAACCCTCGAGCGTCATGGCGCCGGCAACATCAGCCACCCGCGAGAGCCGTTTCGCACGAAAGAGGGCGAGGCCGCCGACCGCGTGCATTGCCTGGGTCCCGTTCAGTAAAGCAAGACCATCTTTTGCCTCGAGCACGATGGGGTTCAACCTTGCGCGGGAAAATGCATCAGCCGACGCGACGCGCTCATTCCCGAAGAACGATTCGCCTTCACCGATCATCCCGAGAGCTAGGTGCGCGAGCGGGGCGAGATCGCCGCTGGCGCCGACGGATCCTTGCTCGGGAACTACCGGGTACACGCCGCGATTCAGCATTTGGCAGAGTAACTCAACCACCTCAAGTCGCACACCGCTAAACCCGAGCGCGAGGACATTTGCACGCAGGAAAATCATCGCGCGCACTTCCGGAATCGGGAGCGGCCTGCCAATCCCGCAACAGTGGCTGCGGACAAGATTGAGCTGCAGTTCCCGCAACGCTTCCGGTTCAATTTTGACATCGGACAGCTTGCCGAACCCGGTGCTGATTCCGTAGATGACATCACCACGCTCGAGAATTTTCTCGATCACATTACGAGACTTGTGAATTCGTTCGCGTGCTTCGTTTGTGAGTTCGATTGGTTCGTTGCCAAGCGCAATTTCAGTCAACTGCGCGAGCGAAACCGGGCGTCCAGCAATTTCCACAGCGCGATCTTAGCTGCTTGCATAGGAAATGACAAAGTGTGGAGGGTCAAGTTGTTCGAGTCCGACCGTACGGTCGTGGAGAAGCTTGCTGGATGAGACGCCCGTATGTCCGGACATCGTCCGAGCGGGACTGGCGCAGATGCTGGGCAACAAAGAAAAAGGCCAGGTCGAAAACGACCTGGCCTTTAGGTTAAAGCAGTCCGAAGGCGGAAGCTTATTTTGAATAGGTGCGCGTCGACGCTGCCGTGGTTGCGGTGGTCGTCGACTCTTTGCGTTGCGAGCAGGCACCCAGGGTCAAGGCGCTGGCCAAGACGGCCACAATCATGATCGCTTTTAAAACTCTCATTCTGTTTTTCACCCCTTTCGTAGCTGGTTGCTGTCGAGCTTTAATATAAGCGAACGCGCACCACGCAACGAATTTCTCCGCCATACCAATTCTCCCTTGATCATTCCCTGATCGTTACCGGCGTGTCCACGTCCACCAGGTCAAAAAGCTCGATGACATCTGCGTTTCGCATCCGGATACAACCGTGGCTGTCGGGTTCACCAATTTTGTCCTCGTGCCTTGTTCCGTGAATATAAATAAAACGATTGCGGGTATTGGCATTGTGCGGTTCGACCCCATCGAGCCAGAGAATGCGCGATAATACCAAATCCTCAGTCGGTGGAACCGGGTCGTCGGGTCTGAGCGAGACGCGTCCGACGAAGATCGTCCCTGCCGGCATGGCTTCCCCGATCTTGTCGCTGATTCTAAATCTTCCGAGCGGCGTTTTGTGGCTGTTTTCCTCCGAACCGAGTCCGAAGCGCGATGTGGAAACTGGATAACGGCGGATGATCTTCCCGCCGCGGCGTAACTTCAATTCCTGGTCGTGCACCGAAACGTGAATATGCAGGCGAGATTTTTGCATTGGGCGGTTGCTGTTCTAAAATGCGGCGGCGAATGAAGAAACGCTATCACATCGCGGTGGTGGGAGCGACCGGTGCCGTCGGCATTGAAATGCTTCACGTCTTGGAACGGCGCGCATTTCCGATCGCATCAATTCGCGCATTCAGCTCGACGCGTTCAGCTGGTAAGTCCGTGCGATTTCAGGGCGAAAAAATTCCGGTGGCAGAGCTGACCCGCGGTTCCTTTCGAGGAATCGACATTGCGCTTTTTAGTGCGGGCACGCCCGTCGCGCAAGAATTTGGCCCGATCGCTCGCGATTCTGGTGCGGTTGTGATCGATAATTCTTCAACCTTTCGAATGGAACCGGAAGTGCCGCTAGTGATTCCGGAAATTAATGGCGATGACGTTAAGCTCCACCGCGGAATCATTGCCAATCCGAATTGCACTACCGCAGTCGCCCTGATGGCGATTTATCCATTGCATCGGATCTTCAACGTGAGCCGCGTTTTCGCCTCGAGTTATCAGGCAGTTTCAGGGAGCGGTGCGCGCGCGATCGCTGAATTGGAACGACAAGTCCGCGCGTTCGCCGAAAATCAACCGGCAGCGGCAGAGATATATCCCCATCCGATTGCCTTTAACGTTCTTCCGCACGTCGACGTATTCTTGGACGGCGGCTATACCAAAGAAGAAATGAAAATGCAGAACGAAGGACGTCGTATCATGCATCATCCGGAATTTCGGGCCTCGGTTACGTGTGTTCGCGTTCCCGTTTACCGCGCGCATTCCGTCGCCATCAGCGCAGAATTCTCCGAGCCGATTTCGGTAGAGCGGGCGCGAGAAGTCTTGGCGAAAGCGCCGGGGTTGGAGCTGGTCGATGAACCGGGGCGCAATCGTTATCCCATGCCGCTCGATGTTGCGGGCAAGGACAATTGCCAGGTCGGGCGCGTCCGACGTGATTGCGCGTTTGAGAACGGTCTCTCTTTTTGGGTATCAGGCGATCAATTGCTGAAAGGTGCTGCATTGAACGCCGTGCAAATCGCGGAGTTGTTATAGCTTCACGTTATCAGAAGCGGTCGTTCC
>DATELT010000016.1:0-12840 GCA_035276245.1 Chthoniobacterales bacterium | reverse complement strand
TTTTGTTGCTCACGATTTGCGTCTCGATTTTCATGACACGGAATCAAGGCAGGGACGACCCACAAAATTAGGATTGTTTAGTTCCTTATTTTCTGCTTACTCTTTAGGGTAGCTATGAAAACGCTCGCTTTTCTTGCCGCGCTCGCCATCGCGGGCACGGCCCTGGGAGATATTCACGACCCGCCTTCCAATGATTATGGTCCGACGCGTAAGCTGGGCCGTGGCCTCTCGAATTTCTTTCTCGCGCCCGCGGCAATTCCGGTGACCATTTGCACGGTTAACACCAACGAAGGCAATTCTGCGGCGGCAGGCTATGGTGTCGTCCGCGGGCTTGGACGTTCCGCGACGCGACACATCGCCGGCTTGCTCGAAATCCTGCTCTGGCCGGTGCCGGCTTATCGGCAAAGCTACTATCCGCTCCTGCCCAGTGATATTCCGTGGATCCACGCCGGCTATGCGGAGTTTCCGCCTGAGCTCGGTAACGAAACGAAGTATCCTTACGTTCGCGATTACTAATCTTCCTCTTTCGCTGCGTCTTCTCGCAGTAAAAAGACAAGCGCCGATTACGAGGAAGAGGTAGACGAAGATTGGAACTACAGATACAGGATGTCGCCTTTGGCGGGAAAGGAGTGGCGCGCGCCGATGGGAAGGCGGTGTTCGTGCCTTACGTCATCGATGGCGAGAGCGTTTCTGCGAGCATCACAGGCGAACACAAGAAATTTCTCGAAGCACAGCTGGAGACCATCGTTACCGCTTCGCCTCATCGGGTCGAGGCGCGCTGCCCGTACTTCGGCCGCTGTGGCGGCTGCGTTTACCAGCACATCGAGTACGAACATCAGCTGGCGTTGAAATGGCGACAGGTGAAGGAAACGCTCCGGCGTATCGGTGGATTAAAAGACCCGCCGATGCGGCCATTTATTCCATCGCCGGTCGAATACGGATACCGCAATCGCATTACGGTTCACGTGCGCGATGGCATGATCGGATTTTTTCGCCGTGAATCGAACAAGCTGCTCGAGATCGAGCGTTGCCCGATCGCGCGTGACGAAGTGAATGCGAAACTTGCTGAACTCCGCGGCAACAATCCGCACGATGGACACTACGCCTTGCGTGTTATTGATGGTCCGAGAGTCTTCACCCAGGCCAATGATGGAGTCGCCGCCGCCATGCTCGATCTGGTCGATCGACTGCTCGCTCCCGCGGCGGGCGGCACGCTGATTGATGCCTACTGTGGTGCCGGCTTTTTCGCGAAACGATTGCGCACGCGTTTCCAAGAGGTAATTGGAATTGATTGGGATCAGCGTGCGATTTCCGTTGCTCGGGAAGATGCGAACGAAAACGAAATCTACGTTGCTGCGGACGTGGAAACGGAGCTCGGCGCGGCGAATGGGCCGCTTCAGAGCGCCGATTATTTGGGCCGGCCGCTTGGAACGCGCCGGTTCGTGATTGTCGACCCGCCAGCGCCCGGCCTCAGCAAGGCGCTTGTCGAAACACTAATAGAACATCTTCCGACGCAGTTGATTTACATCTCCTGCAATCCGGCCACACTGGCCCGCGACCTCGCTGCGCTGAAAAAATCATTTCGGATCCATTCAATCACTCCGTTGGACATGTTCCCGCAGACCGCAGAGATCGAAGTCGTGGCTGAATTGTCGCCGAATTGATCTGTTGGCGAAGCCGAGAGCCGGCAATATCAGACGCCCTTCGGTGTATGTATGACCTCGGTGGCGCAGCCGCCATAGTGTGAGATCTCGGCAGGGAAGGTTCGTGCCGGACCGTAGAATGGACTTGCGCCGGGCGCTCGGAGCAGTCGAAAGTCCCGTCAAGAAAATGGCGGAACCCCTGCTTGGGCAGGCGGCCGGCGTGCATCGGCCGCGCAATTTGGATTGGAAACGCGCGGCGGCGTTACTCTACGGCGATTGGGGTACGAGCAAGGCCTACGTTATCGGGCTCGCTTTTGTGGCGGCCGGGTTTTCATCGCTGCCCATCATCTTAGCCGTTTGTCTTCTCACGGGGCTGGTAGGAATTAATTATGCCGAGATTTGCAAATATTTTCCTGATGGCGGCGGCGTTTACTCGGCTGCACGCTCGCAAGGCCGGCTCCTCGCGGTTGTGGGAGCGCTGTTGCTGGTTGCCGATTTGACCGTTACCGCAGCACTCAGCGGCTGGTCCGCGCTCAGCTACTTCAATATCCCGCTCCTTAAAGACAACATCGTGCTCTCCACTGTTGGCATGCTTCTCATCATGGGCTGTATCAACTATCTCGGCCCGAAACACAGCGGCAGTCTTGCCGTCATCTTATCCGTTCCGACCGCAATCATCGTCATCGTGCTGATCGCGATCAGCGCACCTCATTTATCGACCAAGTTTCTCGAACGTCCGCACGAAAGTGTCGGGCAGCTTTGGGTGCAATTTGTCGGCGTCATTCTGGCACTTAGTGGCGTGGAAGCGATCGCCAATCTTACCGGTGTTATGAAACTCGATCCGGGTTCAACTGTCGATCATCCACGAGTCGGCAGAGAATCCGCCAAAGCAATCTGGCCGGTGGCAATCGAAGTCGTATTCGGCACCGCGTTACTGGGCTGGGCGATGCTTTCGATGAACCCGAATGGTTCGGTACTCGTTAACGGCGTGCCTTACACGGTGCGCCAAGCGTTGTCTCTCCGCAGTGAGGATATGTTGCGCTTCATCGCGGAATATTTTGGGAGCGTCAACTTCGGTCCGGTCTTCGGTCAGACCCTTGGCTGGCTTGTCGGTATCGTATTCTTCCTTTTACTCCTAAGCGCCGCCAATACCGCGACTGTTGCCATGATCGGCCTGCTCTACATGGTAGCGCGCGACCGGGAGATGCCCGCGCAATTTACCCGCCTGAATCGCCACGGGGTTCCTCTGATTCCGCTGCTGATTGCAGTTGGTTTACCAGTTGTCGTGCTTGTTGCCACCGCAAACTTCACCGCGCTCGCTGGGCTCTACGCAATAGGAGTGGTCGGCGCCATTGCCGTCAATATCGGTTCATGCTGTTTCAATCGCGCACTTCCCATTGCCCTGCATGACCGGATTCTTTTTGGCATAACGTTCGTCATTTTATTCGTCGTGGAAATCACCCTCGCGCATACCAAACCCGACGCGCTCTTTTTCGTTGTCTGCGTCCTGGGTGGCGGACTCGCTTTGCGTGCGTGGACGCAAAAACGGATCGGTATGACGACCCTTACAGTTCACCGGCAGGTGGCGGAAATGGTCACACCGCAACTACCCACGACCATGCAATCGCGAGTCGTCGAAGGACAAAAAATAATGGTGGCGGCGCGGGGAATCACGCCCGTCCTTGCCTTCGCGCTCGACGAAGCCAAGCTACGCAACGCGATGCTGTGCGTTCTCTATGTGAAGGAGATCGCCGTGTATTATACCGGCGGCCCGACAGTTCGCGGGCGGCCGCGGTGGCAGGAAGATCCGGAGGCGAATGCGATCATGTCGCTCATGCTCAAGCTTGGCGCAAAACGCGACATTTGTGTGCAGCCGGTTTACGCGGTGAGCGAGGATGCCGCCACGACCATTCTCGATCTTTCCGCAACGCTTGGCGTCGATTTCCTGATCATTGGCGCGTCGCAACGCTCGGCCATGACCAACCTTCTGCGTGGCAGTGTTGCCACTAGCGTCGCTCAACAATTGCCAGATACAATCCAATTAATCATCTTCGGGTGATGCGTCCGAAGGTTTTCATCGCCGATCCGATTTCGGAAAAAGGAATCGAGGAGTTGCGCCGCGACAATCTGCTCGATGTTGAGGTGCGGACTGGATTAAGCGAATCAGATGTAACCGTGGCAGTTGCTGACGCTGCTGGCCTGATCGTCCGCAGTCAGACGAAAGTTACGGCTCCAATCATTAACGCTGCCAAAAAACTACGCGTAATTGGTCGAGCCGGAGTTGGAGTTGACAATGTCGATGTTGAAACGGCAACCCGCCGCGGGGTGGTGGTATTGAACGCACCCGGGGCAAACACCATTTCCACCGCGGAGCACACTTTTTCGCTGCTGCTGAGCCTTGGGCGCAATATCGCGCGGGCCGATGCCACCGTGAAAGCAGGAACCTGGGACCGGAAGAATCTGGAAGGGGTAGAGCTTTACAACAAAACGCTTGGCGTCATTGGTATGGGCCGGATCGGAAGTGAGTTGAGCCGGCGGGCGATCGCCTTTGGAATGCGTGTGGTTGCATTTGATCCCTACCTTTCTGTATCGCGCGCGCGCAGCCTCCAAGTCGAGCTGGTGGAAGATCTCGATGAATTGCTCCCGCTCGCAGATTTCATTTCATTGCATACGCCGCTTACCGCGGAGACGCGTCATATTCTGAACGCGGAGCGTCTCGCCAAAACAAAACGTGGCGTGCGCGTCATCAACTGCGCACGCGGCGGCTTGATTGATGAAGCAGCATTAGCTGAAGCGATTTCCAATGGTCACGTCGCTGGCGCTGCGCTCGACGTGTTTGAAACGGAACCGTTGCCCGCCGATTCGCCGCTGCGAAGAATTTCGAAGTTGGTCTTAACGCCTCATCTCGGCGCTTCCACCGCGGAAGCGCAGGAGAGTGTCGGGATCGAAATTGCGCAGTCGATTCGCGCGGCGTTGCTCGAGGGAACAATTCGCAATGCCGTCAACATGCCGACGCTGGACGCGAAAACGCTGGCATTGATCGGTCCGCACCTGCGTTTCGGCGAGAAACTTGGCCGCTTCCTCTCGCAGCTCGCCCCCCGTCGGGTCGATTTCCTCAACATTAACTACAGCGGAAAAGTAAACGAAGTCGATACAACCGCGATTACCCGCGCGGTGTTGAAAGGTTTTTTGCAAAGCGCCGGCGGGAACGAAGTGAATGAAGTAAACGCACCTGCATTCGCCGAAAGTTTGGGACTGAAAATTACCGAGACGCGACTGAGCGCGCCCGGTGATTACTCCGACATGCTCGAGCTTTCCGCCAGTGCCGAAGGAAAGGATATATCGGTGGGCGGCGCATTTTTTGGGATTACTCCACGAATCGTTAGCATTAACACGCGGCCGGTCGAAGCGCGCCCGCATGGAGTTATTCTCGTGCTCGAAAACACCGATCGCCCCGGTATGGTCGGCCGGATCGGCACGCTGCTGGGCGAACATGGCGTTAACATCGCCACCATGTCCCTCAGCCGGAACCAGGCCGGTGGCACGGCGCTCACGGTTTTGAATCTGGACAGTGCGCCCGACGAAGAATTGCTCAACGAAATTCGCGGCAGCGACGATATTCGCAGCGCACAGGTAATAGAATTGTAGTCGCGAAAACGGTTGCGACTATTCTCGAAGTGAATCAATCTTGCAGGCGCACACTACACTTATGGGAGCGATTCTAGGCACACTCGTTATCGGCTTGATCGTCGGAGCCATCGCCAAGTTGCTTATGCCGGGTCGCGACCCTGGTGGTTGTCTGGTCACGATTCTGCTCGGCATCGCCGGCGCCTTTGTGGCCGGATTTCTCGGCCGCGCAGTCGGGTGGTACGAGCCGGGGCAACCCGCCGGGTTTATCGCTTCGATCATCGGCGCGATGTTACTTTTGCTGCTGTATCGGCTGATCAGGGGGCGCCGGCCGTAGCAGCATATAGTCGGTCAAATCCGGTTGCGCAGATTCGCGCCCGATGAGCTGGTAGCCGATGCGACAGCCGACGCGTTTGGCGATTCTGTTGGCCTTTGCCGCGCTCTACCTTATCTGGGGTTCGACTTATCTTTTTATTCGCCTCGCCATTGATTCCATTCCGCCGTTTCTCATGGCGGGTTCCCGGTATCTCACCGCCGGAGTGATTCTCTACCTGATGGCGCGGACGCAAGGCGCAACCGAGTCCCGCGCCATTACCTGGTGGAGCGCACTGATTGTCGGCGGATTCTTGCTTCTCGGTGGAAATGGCGGCGTCACTATCTCGGAAGAATATATCGACACCGGGTTGGCCGCCGTAATCGTCGCAACCGTTCCGATTTATATTGTGTTGCTTTCATGGGCGACGGCCGTCACGCCGCGTCCAAGATTATCAGTCTTGCTCGGACTCCTCGGCGGATTCGTCGGCGTAGGAATCTTGATGGTGCCCTCGTTGCATTATTCGGGAGCTGAAAGGCGGCATCCGGAAATTGGAATCATCATTCTGCTTTTCGCGTCCCTGTTTTGGTCAATCGGTTCGCTCTATTCGCGCGCAGCCAAGAACGCCGATTCGCCCTTTCTCGCTGCGGGTCAACAAATGATTTGCGGCGGTGTGCTCCTGCTGCTGGCAGGATTAATTACGCGCGAGCAATTTCATTTCCGTCAGGTCACAGCGGTTTCCATTTGGGCGTGGATCTATCTTGTCCTGATTGGCGCTATTATCGGCTTCAGCGCTTATATTTATCTGCTGCGGCATTGCGATCCGACGACGGTTGCTACTTATGCTTACGTCAATCCAATCGTGGCGGTAATTCTGGGCGTGTTCTTTAGAGGCGAATATCTTACCTCGCGCACGATCATCGCGGCGATTTTGATTATTGGATCGGTCGCGATTGTGATCACCACGCAACAGTTGCGGCCAAAATCAGTCCCTCCGGTCTAGGCTGCGCTCGCGCTCCCGATGCAAAGACTGTAGCGTAACTTCGCAGCTACATCGCCTGGCATTCTCGGCTCGACCTCTCTAATATCGAGCGATGATCGAGACCTCTAACAGGGAGACGATCGAAGTCGTCCTGAAAAACTGGCGCGCAGAAGTGGAGACAGCGCGAGTTTATCGCGACCTTGCGGAACGCGAAAGCGACGAAAAACGCAAAGCGATTCTAATCCGCATGGCAGAAGCGGAAGAGCGTCATGCCCAGCGCTGGGAGCAAAAATTACGTGATATGGGCCAGCCGATCCCGACATTGGTCGACACTTTTTGGACACGACTCCAGCGAAGATTCATGCGCTCACTCGGGACCGACATCGCCATTCGCCGGATGGAGGCGGCCGAGGAAAAACATGAGCGCGAATTTTCCGCGCAACGCGACCGCGCGCTCGCGGGCGAACAGGACGTGCAGGAATTTTTGCGCACGAGTGCTTTGGAAGAAAAAGCTCATGCCCGCGCGCTCAATGCCATGGCCGGCCCAGCAAATCCCAAGGCGGTTCTCGATACCATTCTAAAACGCGAACGCTGGCACGGACGCGGTGGCAGCTGGGTGGCGGATGCGATTTACGGTGTGAACGACGGACTCGGCGCCGTCTTTGGAATTGTCTCGGGTGTTGCGGGCGCGACCGGCAATCAGCAGCATTATGTCTTAATCTCGGGTCTTGCTGGAATGCTTGCATCGTCTCTGTCGATGGGTGCTGGCGCCTACCTCGCAGGCAAAAGCGAAGGCGAAGTGTACGAAGCCGAAATCGCGCGCGAAAAAGCCGAGGTTGAAGAGAATCCCGAAGAAGAAATTGAGGAGATGGCGCTCTTTTATCAGCTCCAGGGATTTAGTGCCGAGGAATCGCAAAAAATGGCGGAACGCCTAGCCGAAAATCCGGAGCAATTGGTGCAGGCAATGGCGCAAAGCGAGCTCGGACTGTCCGAGCATCGATTTCCCAATCCTTGGAAATCGGCAGCCTCCGCGTCGATTTCGACCGCGGTAGGCGCGTTCATTCCCATCGTCCCATTTTTTTTCATGAGCGGCCTGCCGGCCGTTCTCGTTGCGTTTGTCGTTAGTATCGTCGCTCATTTTGCTGTTGGCGCCGTCAAGTCGCTTATCACGATTCGATCATGGTGGGCATCCGGTTTTGAAATGACGTTTGTCGGCATCATCGAAGCGGTCGTGACCTACGGTCTTGGGCTGGCTTTCAGCGGCGCCATCTAAACCTCGTTAAATGCTGCCGATCTCGTGTCCTTTTTGAATTTCCACCATTACTATGTCCGCAGTGCCATCATCGGAGTAATTCGTGTGGCGCGCCGAGCCGGCAGCCAGGTCGCAAGCAAAGTTGCGATTGCAAGGAGGAGCGGCGCAACGGAAAACGCGACCGGATCAAGCGCACCAACTTGATAGAGAATGCCGCTCAGAATTTTCCCGGTGGCGATTGCGAGTAACAGGCCGATCACGATTCCGCCCGCGAGCATGAACGAACCTTCGCGCAGAATCATCCATTGCACCGTGTTTGGCCGAGCGCCAAGTGCCATCCGAATCCCGATTTCGCGTGTTCGACGCGCCACCGAGTAGGCTTTAACACCGTAAATCCCGACGATCGCCAGCAGTAGCGCGAGCGCGCCAAAGACGGTAAACAATGTTGCACCTGCGCGCACCGTCCAAAGTTGCAGGTTGGAATCGACATGCTGCGAAAATGTTTTCAGCGAAAGCACGGGCAAGGTTGGATCAGTTTCGCGAGCAGCTCGTCGAATAGAGTCGGTCATCCCAGCGGTATTCTCTTTTGTAACTGCAGGGCATTGCAGAAAAAAGTAGGCTGCGGTTTGAAAGCCGCGCGCGAACGGCACGTAGATAGAGCCACGAGGTTGGTGTTCGAACAGGGCACCCCGCGTGGACGGCACAATGCCGATCACTTCGATCGGTTCGCCGGTCTTGATGTTACCTTTGCCGCCTTGGCTGATACCCATGTTGTCGCCGCCGTCGCCTTTCGCGCGTGGTGCGTTATCATCAGCGTATTGAATGTACTGACCGAGTGCATCGCCGTCGGGCCAAAGTTTTCGGGCCAGCGTTTCATCGATGATGGCAACGGCCGGCCCTTCACTTTGGGTCGCCTCGTTCGGTGAGAAAGCGCGGCCTCGCAGAATTGGCAACCCAACCGTCGCGAAATAATCCGCGCCCACGCTGTGGAAACGCGTGGCAAAAGCGAGACCCTCCGCTGCCGTGGCGGGTTTTTGGTCCGGCGCAACGTGTGCACCTGCGCGCTGAATTGCTTTGCCCAACGACAACATTCCGAATGGTGCGGTTGCGGAAACACTGACGTGTTGCACTCCGGGAAGCGTAGCGAAGCGGTCGGTCAGAGCGCGATAGGTCTGTTGGACCTGCAACGGCGATGCGCCCGACAAGCCGGCGTCGACCTCCAGCAACAAGTCGTGTTTCGCGTGCAAGCCGGTCTCGAAAGCCGCGGCCTTGTCCGCTCCGCGAATAAACAGCGCGGCGGCGGTAAGAAGGGCGAACGAAAATGCAATCTGAGTCACCACCAGTGGGTTGCGTGGGAGAAAACGCCAGCGCCGCCGGATCACGTCTTCGCCCGCGTGTTCCTTCAAATCTTCAATGACGGAGCTTCGGGAAAGTTTCATTGCCGGCCCGAGGCCGAAACAGATTGTGGCGACCAGGCAGAACCCGAACGTTATCGCGAGCACGGGTACGCTCGGTCCGCCATTCCAAACCACATCGAGCGGCATCAGACCGCTGATCGAGCGCGCCATCAGTCCGGAACACCAGATGCCGAGCATCAACCCGCCGATGCCGCCGAGGAGCGCGAGCAGCAATCCTTCGCTCAACAATTGCCGCACGACGCGCCAGCGGCTCCCGCCCAGCGCCAGACGGAGCGCGATTTCCTTTCGTCTCGCTGTCCCACGTGCCAGCAACATGTTGGCAAGATTCAGACACGCGACCAAAAGAACGATCGCTGCCATTCCCATCAACAAGGGGGCGATCGCGGCCACTTGGCTGTCATCGGGGGGATCGTCGCTGATGGAGAAACGCGAAACCGGACGGGTGGTGAAGGTCTGATCTTTTTGTTCAACCGGAAAAGCCTTTTCCAGGTTTGTTGCCAAAGTTTGCAATGCCGGTTCCGACGAAGCCGCGGTCATGCCGGGTTTGAAGCGCGCGAGGAGCAGCAAATGTTCGCCCTCGCGACTCACCAACGGTTTGTTTTTTTCCGAAACAGAATTGCTCGCAATGAAGTCGTAGGCGCTGAGCGGTAGCCAGACCTCCGGTGAAAACACTGTCATCGTGCCCGTAAACGTCGGCGGCAAAATTCCGACCACGGTAAAGGAGCGACCATTGATCCGAATTTGCGACCCAAGAACCGAAGGATCGCGATTGTGTCTCGACCAATAAGGATAGCTGACGATTGCAACCGCCGCATTACGCCCGGGCGTTTCTTCCTCCGGCAAGAAAACGCGGCCTCGTAACGGTGGGACTCCGAGAACCGCGAAATAATCCGAGGAAACAATGTCGGCAAAAACGCGGCGCGTGGTTCCATTCTCTTCTACCCCGACCATGCCAAGGTTATATGCGCACACGCCTGAAAAGACGGAATTCTGCTCCCTAATATCCGTTAACGTTGGGTAAGAAAAGGCGCGGAAACTTTTCGGATTCTTTTTGTCTTGGGAAAAAATCTGGACTAGGTCATGCGGTTGCGCATAACCCGGCGGCGCAAACAGCATCGTGTTAACAAGGCTGAAGACGGCGGTATTTGCGCCAATGCCGAGCGCGAGCACAAAAATCGCGGCGATGGAAAAGCCAGGAGCTTTGAGTAATTGGCGACAGGCGAATCGAAAATCATGAATCATAATTTCCAATGAGATGCGGGCGGAATGCGAAATGGATTCAATAAATCTTCGGCGAGCGCGCTGAAGCTCATGCTTGTGATCCCAAACCGCGTAGACAACGCCCGTCCGGATCGGGGCTGAGGGATCTTCCAAAGGTCGTTGATCTTCCAAGCCAGTTTGGATAATCCGCGATCTTTGGAGATCCCTCGCTTGCGCCCGGGATGACAGAATTGCGCTAGCGGTGCCGTTGTCATCCCAAATCCGAGTCGAAAAATCCCGCTCGCGGGACGCGATTTTTGAACGCCACTCTTAGTGGCGACAACTAAGTCACCTAATGAGAATTGCTTGCAACTTCTGCTTGTCTTTGGCACGCCCGTTGCATATGGCTCGGGTGAACACTGTCGTTCACTCGTTCAATATGTACTCAAGACTCACCATTGTTTTTATCGCCTGCGCCCTGACTGCTTCCGCGGTGTGGGCTCAGGATAAACCGCAACTCACCGTTGATGAGTTGGTCGCAAAAAATGTCGCCGCAAAAGGCGGCGCTGACGCTCTGCGCGCGCTGCAATCGGTCCGGTTAACCGGCAAGTTGCTGGTGAACGAAGGCCAGGTCCAGCTTGCCTATGTTGAGACGAAGAAACGACCTGGGGCAATACGGGACGAAGTGACCCTGCAGGGCATGACTGCCATCCAGGCTTACGATGGAGGACAGGGCTGGAAGGTTTCACCCTTCCAAGGCCGGAAGGATCCGGAGAAAATGTCAGCCGACGATACCAAATCGTTGATGGAAGATGCCGACATCGACGGTCCGTTAGTCGATTGGAAAGCAAAGGGCAGCACTGTTGAATATCTCGGGACTGAAGACGTCGACGGAACCCCGGCGCACAAACTTAAGGTGGTGCGCAAGAACGGTGACGTAACCTTTGTTTATCTCGATCCCGATGCGTTCCTGGAGATCCGCAAGACCTCGCAGCGAGTCGAGCAAGGCGCGCAGGTCGAAGTAGAGACCGATGTAGGCGACTACGAAAAAGTCGCGGGCGTCTATTTGCCGTTTTCGATTGAATCCGGTCGTAAAAACGACCCCGACAAACAGAAAATCGTCATCGACAAGGCGGAACCGAACGTTTCGGTCGATGATGCAACCTTCAAATTTCCAGCCTCGAAATAATTTATGCGTTTCCCAATCTTTGTCTTTATTAGTTTAAGTCTCGTTAGCTCACTGGCTTTCGCTGCCGACGATGCACCATATAATTCGGCTACGATTTCCGGTTTGGGCGCGCGTAATATTGGATCGGCGACGATGAGTGGGCGAATTTCTGCCCTCACCGGCGTAAAGGAGCCTTCGGGCAAGATTACGCTGTTCGTCGGCGCCGCCAGTGGCGGCGTTTGGAAATCAGATGACGGTGGCACCCGCTATCGTCCGGTCTTTGACGAACAGCCGGTGCAATCAATCGGTGCTATCGCCATCGATCCGAAGAATTCCAAGAACGTCTGGGTGGGGACTGGCGAATCCTGGACGCGTAACAGCGTCTCAGTTGGCGACGGCATCTACAAGTCGAACGATGGCGGCGAGACCTGGACCAACGTCGGATTGCCGAAATCGGAACGCATCGCTCAAATTGTCGTTAGTCCTAAAAACAGCGATACCGTCTTTGCCGCCGTGCCTGGAGCGCTTTGGAGTGATTCGAACGACCGTGGACTTTATCGCACCACCGATGGCGGCAAGAATTGGGAAATCGCGCTTAAGGGCAGCAATCCTTCCACCGGATGTTCCGCCGTCGTGATCGACCCCAACGACTCGAACGTCATGTTCGCCGCGCTTTGGGATTTTCGTCGCAAAGGCTGGACCTTTCGCTCCGGTGGAGACGGGCCAAAGGCATCGTCTGGCAGCGGGTTATTCCGATCCAACGACGGAGGCAAAACCTGGAACGAGATCACACCCGAGAATAGCAAAGGTTTTCCAAAAAAGCCGTACGGCCGGATAGCCGTTGCAGTTGCGCCCTCGAACTCGAAGCGTGTTTACGCTGCCGTCGAATGCACCGACAGCGCATTGTTTGTTTCCGACGATGGCGGTTCCACATGGGACAAGCGTGACAAGAGCCAGTGGATGGTCTGGCGCCCGTTCTATTTCGCTAATTTAATCGTCGACCCCAAAAATCCCGACCGCGTCTTCAAGACCGATGGCTCTATGATCGTTAGCGAGGATGCAGGAAAAAGTTTTGCCACAGTCGGAGGTTTCGGCGGGATGCATGGCGACGTCCATTGCGTCTGGATTGATCCAACCAATCCGCAGACTGTCTTTTCCGGCGACGACGGTGGGATGTGGTATTCCTACAACAGCGGAAGCAAATGGTGGAAGGGCGATAACCTTCCCGTCTCACAAT
>DATELT010000015.1:0-8625 GCA_035276245.1 Chthoniobacterales bacterium | reverse complement strand
GCCCCATAATGGCGATGTATTCGTTCCTGTGAATCCGCAAAGAAACTCCGCGCAGTGCATGCACGATCTCTTCGCCCATCACATAGTCCTTGGTGATGTTTTCGATGTCGATGACCAGGGGTCCAACCGGACGCGTGGAATTATGGTTCATCGTGTTCCGGTTTCAGGTCCAGGTTTCGGCCGCAGCGGCGTTATGGACCGTGCAGAGATTCCGCCCGAACCCTGAACACTATTTTGTCGCTTCCTTATCGTAAGTAACCTTCGCGCCATCTTTCAGCTTCCGGCTGATGGCGCTATAGGTTCCCGAAATGACTTCGTCTCCCGGCTGAATACCATTTTCGATCTCCATAAAGGTGTCGTCGGAGATCCCGGTCGTCACCTTCACTAGTTGCGCTTTGCCGCCTTTCTTCAGAAAGACAACTTTCGCCAGTTTTTCTCGCTCTTCCTTCTGCGCCTGCTTCTCAGCTTTCTCGTTGACGACCTCCGCGTTGTTATCGGCCTTATCGCGCTGCGTCGTCTTTAGCTTTTTCTTTTCGATCTCTTCCGGGCTCAGGTTGCTGTCGCCGGTGCGAATGGTGACTGCCTGCATCGGAACCGCGACCACATTCTTGACTGTGTTCGTCTCAATATCGGCGGTGCAACTTAGTCCCGGTCGCAATATCACATCGTGGTCGTCGATCCCGATCTTGACCTCAAAGTTTGTCACTTCTTCCTGGGTCCCGGCGCCCGTGGTTTTTCCAGTGTTGGCGATTTGGTGAACGGTTCCGTGAAACCTGCGATCGCTGTAGGCATCGATTTTAACACTGGCTGGATCGCCGACCTTCACGTTCACGACATCGTTCTCGTTGACATCGACACGCGCTTCCATATGACCAAGATCCGCGACGCGCATCACTTCTGTTCCGGCAAACTGTCCCGTAGCGACAAGCCGTTCGCCTAATTTGCTGTTCAGAACCGTCACGGTGCCATCGATCGGCGAATAGATGGTCGTTTTGGAAAGTTGATCGTGTGCCTGACTTGATCCCGCTTCCGCCCGTTCGATCTCATGCAGGGAACTTTCATAGGTATTTTTCGCAACATCATAGGCCGCCTGCGCTGCGTTGTATTCCTGAATCGAAATCGTCTTCTTCAGATACATGTCATCGGCGCGTTTCAGGTCCTGCTCCGTCTTCAGCATCGTGGCCTTCTGTTGAAGATTGGTCGCTTTCGCCGAACTGATCGCGGCCTCCTGCTGCTCGACCAGCGCCTTATACGAATCGGGTTTGATCTTGACCAGCAAGTCACCCTTTTTTATGGCCATCCCATCGTCCACCGGCAACTCAATAATCTCCCCCGCGACTTCGGGTGAAATCTTCACTTCAGTCTCCGGCTGAATTTTTCCCGTTGCCGAAACCGTCTGCACAATAGTCCGCTGCGTCGCTTTGTCCGTCGTTACCGGAATGGGCTTTTCGCGTTTACTGTTAAAGATCGCGCCGATGATCCACAACAAAAGCAGCGCACCGATTCCAATCAGAATTTTACGGCGGCGACGCGACTTCCGCCGGCGCGGCGAAGCGACACTGGGTCCGGGTGGACCGGACGTTGTCGCAGGAGGTGGACTGGCTATCTGGTGCATGGCGGGAAGCTGCAAAAGATGCTCCTTAGACTATTTGAAAGTTAAATCGTTCGGGCTCACTGCTGTTAGATGCGGTGTGTAATCTTTGCAGATTCAGCAATTTCACGCAACCGCTCGTTCCCTAATCCGCCCGATCGCCCATTGCGCATGCTCCGCGATTAACGGTTCGGCATCCGCGGCCGCCTTTTCCAGGGCAGGCAAATCATCCTTTGTGCCGACATTTCCAAGCGCAACGCAAACATTTCGTAACAGGCCACGCCGTTTCGTTCGCTTGACTGGCGAATCGCGAAACAGCCGGCAAAATTTCTCCTCATCGAGACTGAGATAATCGCGCAGTTTCATTATGGCGACTTCACGCGGCATCGCGAACTTGGTTTCGCGTGAGACTTTGGCGAAACGATTCCACGGACAGGCATCGAGGCAATCGTCGCAGCCGTAAATGCGATCACCAATCATCGGACGTAGTCGGATCGGAATCGACCCTTTCAATTCAATGGTGAGATAGGAAATGCAGCGGCGTGCATCGACCTGATGTGGCGCAGTGATTGCACTCGTCGGACAGGCATCGATGCAGCGGGTGCAGCGGCCACAATAATTCTTTTGCCTCGGATCGGGGGCGAACTCCAGGGTCGTCAGGATCTCGGCCAGAAAAAACCAGGTACCTAATTGCCGGTTCAACAACATCGTGCTTTTCCCATGCCAGCCCATGCCGGCGGCCGCCGCATAGTCGCGCTCCAGTATGGGGCCGGTATCGACATAGCACTTTTGTGTTCCGCCGTGCCGCCGCAGGAAGTCGTCGAGGACAGCCAGCTTCTTCTCGATCAACTGATGATAATCATCACCCCAGGCATATCTCGCGATGCGGCCTGTAGCGGCTCCCGTTTCGGGTGCAAGCTTTCCGGAATCGGCGGGCGCCACGCCCGCCACGACAGCCTTCCCCTGAAAATAATTGAGCGCGAGAACAATCACCGTTTTTGCATTCGGTAAAATCAGCCGCGGATCGCATCGCTTTTCTGCATTGCGCGCGAGGTAACTCATTTCCCCGCCCTCGCCGCGATCCAGCCATTCCCGAAATTGCATAGCATGTTCCGGAGCATCCGCCCTGGCAAAGCGACAGAGATCAAATCCCGACTCGCTTGCCATTGCTACAATTTGGGCGCGGATGTCAGTTGATGCGTTCTGGGCGTTCATATCAATGCAATAATCTCATCCGTCACCTGCGCGATGCTGTTACTAGAGGTATTGATGCGATAGTCTGCCGCCGACCGATAAAGTGGTACCCGTTCTTGCAACAGTTTCGCAAATCGCGCCCGTGGATCGGGTGTTTGGAGCAGGGGCCGGGCACTGTGCTTTGAAACGCGCTGCCACAGCACTTTTTCGTCAGCGTCGAGCCAGACGATCCGGCCCATCCCGCGCAGGAGCTGCACGTTTCGAGTGCGCAAAATGATTCCGCCGCCTGTAACGACGATTCCGGTGATGCCGCGTCGCAATGTTTTCAGCAGTGCCGTTTCTGCATCACGAAATGTCGGCTCGCCGTGCTGCGCAAAAATGTTCGGAATCGAAATGCCGAACTGTTGGCGAATTATTTCATCGGTGTCATGTCGCGGCCAACCGATGCGCCGTGACAACTCACGACCGACCGCGGATTTCCCAGCGCCCATAAACCCGATCAAGGCAATGGCATTGTCGCCCCGGTTCATTCCCCTATGATAACTGCAAAGCGAACCGAGGGTATCGCAAATCGCGTTGCGGCATTCAGAAGATATTCGGTCAAACACGCCAAATGAGGCTAAAACGAGTTGTTTGAGTGTCCTCTTGCGTCCGCAGCGTCCTAAGCTCGGGCACGACGCGGCGTCACGACGTTCCGCACTAAAAAACCGCTTTACAACTTTGGCCGGGGAGCTGAGACCTGATCTTACTTTATGGCTGCGCAAAAATCTTCATCGCTCGTTGTTGTGATCATGGGAAGTGCGTCGGACTGGGAAACGATGTCCGGTTGCGTGAGAACGCTTGATGAGTTGAACATCCCAAACGAGGCGCATGTTCTTTCGGCACATCGGACGCCTGACGCCACCACCAAGTTTGCGCGTGAAGCGGCTGATCGCGGGGTTCGTGTAATGATCGCGGCAGCCGGGGGCGCGGCGCATCTGGCGGGCGTCATTGCTGCGCATACCTGGCTGCCCGTGCTTGGTGTGCCGATTCAGTCGGCGGCCTTGCACGGTCTGGACTCGCTTCTTTCCACCGCGCAAATGCCGGGAGGAATTCCGGTTGGTACGCTAGCAATTGGCTCGGCCGGAGCGAAAAATGCCGCCCTTCTGGCGGCAGCCATCCTTGCCCTTTCCGACGAAAAGATTCGGAGAAATCTCCAGGCGTTTCGGAAGAAACAGACGGAAGCGGTATTGGCAGCGAAACTGCCGACGTGAAAACCGAGATCGTTTCCGCGGTCCGAGCGGAACGGAGATTTAGCGAGGACCAAGCGGACGATTCAAGCCAGACGGGTGCGACTCCCTTAGTTAGGGCGAGGTCTAGTGAGGGATGCGCGAAGGCGATCAACCTTTTGCGCGAGGGCAAAGTGGTAGCGTTGCCGACCGAAACCGTTTACGGCCTGGCGGCCGACGCGCTTAATCCCGATGCCGTTGCGAAAATTTTCGAAGCCAAAGAACGGCCGCGGTTCGATCCGCTGATTGTGCATTTGCCAAATCGTAAGGTGTTGGATGAGATCGCGATCGTTGATTCGCCAATTGCAGTGAAGTTGATTGAGAAATTCTGGCCAGGCCCGTTAACGATTGTTTTTCGAAAATGCGACGTTGTCCCGGACATTGTAACAGCGGGTTTGAAAACTGTCGCGGTGCGGATGAGCGCGCATCCGATTTTTAGTGAAATTGTAAGCGCGTTGGATCGGCCGCTGGCGGCGCCGAGTGCGAATCGATTTGGGCACGTCAGCCCGACAACCGGCCAACATGTGTTGGATGAATTGGACGGCCGGATTCCTTTAATTGTCGATGGTGGGGCTACCGAACACGGGATTGAATCGACGATCGTTCGGATCGTGAATGGCGTGATCGAAGTGTTGCGTCGGGGAGCGATTCCAGAGGAGATGCTTCATCCGTTTGGAGAGGTGCGTGAGCGAACACCAGCCAGTGTGATCAATGCTCCAGGACAATGGCTGTCGCATTACGCGCCGAAGACTCGATTGATCACCGTCAAACGTTTGCAGGACTTCTTGGCAACGCCGGGTAAGCGAACCGGAGCTCTCTCTCTTTCTCCTGTTGCCAAGATCGGTCCACGGGGCTCGCCCCGGCCGACGACCGCGGCTACAACTGCTGATTTCGCGGCCGTGCGTTATTTAAGTGAGGGGGGCGATTTGCGCGAGGCTGCTGCGAACCTGTTCAGGATGTTGCGTGAACTGGATGTGGAGAATCTCGATCTGATCGTGGCCGAGCGCGTGCCGGAGGAGGGGATCGGGGCGGCCATTAATGATCGATTGGAAAGAGCGTCAAGCTAGGGAAGACGAACAAGGAGGTGGATCGGAACGGTCAGCCCTGTCATCCCGAGCCGGACCCGACGGCGAGGGATCTCGCAGTGTTCGGACGCGTTACCGAGCTTCGAGAGATCTTTCGCTACTCTCAGGATGACAATTCAAGAATGGAATTTAACCCTGGTGTGCCAATGCCGCTTGAATAAAGCCTTTGAAGAGAGGGTGCGGCTTGTTCGGTTTGCTTTGAAACTCGGGATGATATTGGCAGGCCAGGAAGTAGGGATGATCGCGCAACTCGACCAGTTCGGCGAGCGAACCATCGGGTGAAGTGCCGGAAATTTCGAAGCCCTTTTCGTGCATTTGATCGCGATATTTCATATTGAATTCGTAGCGATGCCGGTGACGCTCGAGCACTTCATCTTTTCCGTAAATTTTTTCCGCGAGCGTGCCGGGTTGAATTTTGGTTGGCCAGGTTCCAAGTCGCATGCTGGCCCCTTTGTTGCGCACATCCCGTTGTTCCTCGAGCAAACAAATCACCGGCTCAGAGGCTGTCTGATCGAACTCGGTGCTATTGGCATTGATGATGCCGCACACATTGCGCGCGAATTCAATCGTCGCCACCTGCATGCCGAGACAAAGGCCCAGATATGGCAGTTTCTTCTCACGCGCGAAACGCGCGGCCTTAATCTTTCCTTCCACCCCCCGATCACCGAAGCCACCAGGAATAAGGATGCCGGCCACATCCCTGAGCTGGCCATCTACTCCATCTTCCAAAGTTTCGGCGTCGATCAATTTCAAATCGATCCCGCAATCCTGGCTGGCGGCGGCGTGAGTTAACGATTCGTAGATTGACTTATAAGCATCCTGCAAATCGATGTATTTACCGACAACGGCGATTTTGACTCTCTTCCTAGGCGAGACCACGCGCTCGACAAATTTGCGCCAGTTATTTAGATCGGGCTCCGGCGTTTGCAGACCGAGTAACTTACAAATGAGTGCGTCCATTCCTTCCTCGTGAATTATCAGCGGAGCTTCATAAATGCTGTGCGCGACATCGCGGAATTCGATAACAGCTTCCGGAGCAACGCTGCAAAACATTGAAAGCTTCTGGCGCAGTTCGGCATCCAGCGAGTGTTCAGTCCGGCACATCAGAACCTGTGGTTGCAGACCAATCTCGCGCAACTTAGCGATACTTTGCTGGGTAGGTTTGGTTTTTAATTCCCGCGCCGCCCTAATATATGGAATGAGCGTGACGTGAATGTTCACGACATTCTGTGCGCCGACTTCGAGAATGAATTGCCGGATCGCTTCCAGGAAAGGCAGCCCTTCAATGTCGCCGGTGGTGCCGCCGACCTCAGTAATCACGACATCATATTTTGATTCATCGGACAGCTCGCGAATTCGCGCTTTGATCTGATCGGTGACATGCGGGATCACCTGTACGGTTTTGCCGAGATAATCGCCGCGGCGCTCGCGATTGATGACGGATTCGTAAACCTGACCGCTGGTAAGATTATTATGCCGCGAAAGCACGCAATTGGTGAAACGCTCGTAATGCCCCAGATCGAGATCGGTCTCAGCGCCATCGTTCAAGACATAGACCTCGCCGTGCTGGAACGGGCTCATCGTTCCCGGATCGACGTTGAGATATGGATCGAATTTTTGGAAAACGACGCGCAGTCCGCGTAATTCAAGCAGCGTGCCAAGGGCGGCCGCGGCCAATCCCTTGCCGAGAGAGCTAACCACCCCGCCGGTGACAAAAATGTATTTCATCGACGAAGCCTTCGCAGGCTGTAGCCACGTAGCAAAGCGGCTACAGCTTGAGCATCTGCCGGCGTGTCGATGCCGGGCGAACCATGTTTAGTGACGAGCACATGAACTCTTACACCATTCTCCAATGCGCGCAATTGCTCGAGTGATTCGCACTGCTCTAGTGGCGTGGGTTTCCATTGCACGAATTGCAAAAGAGTAGTGCGGCGAAAACCGTAAATACCTTGGTGCCGAAGAAAGAAAGAACGAGCGCCTTCGAGATTTCTTGAAGCCGGAATGGCTGCGCGCGAAAAATATAGCGCGTTACCGGCACGATCGATAACCACTTTCACCTGATGTGGTGAAAGGGCATCACGCGCATCGGAAAACAGATGCGCTGCGGTGACAATTCCGAGATCGCGATTCGTCCGCAGCATTTCAACAAACCGATCAACCAATGTCGGATCGACTAGTGGCTCGTCGCCCTGCACATTGACAATGATCGAAAACTTCTTCGAGCGTTTTGCCACCTCGGCAATGCGATCCGTTCCGCTCTGATGTTTGGCCGAAGTGAGGGCGACCTCCGCGCCCCAGGCGAAAGCGGCTTCAGCGATGCGCATGTCGTCAGTGGCGATGATCGTACTGTCGATTTTCCGCGCGCGACAGCAGCGTTCCCAGACGTGTCGAAGCAACGGCTTGCCCGAGATTTCGTAAAGTGGTTTTCCGGGGAATCGTGATGAATCCCAGCGCGCGGGAATGATGACAACGGCTTTACTCACTCTACGCCGTCATCCCGAGCCGCAAGACAACTCCAGCGCGGCTCGGACCCAGGGATCTCCCGATTATTTGGTGACGTGAAATCAAATGTAAGGTTCCTCGCTTGCCGGAATAACATTCCTTTGCTGCTTCACCGCTCCGATACGAAGTTCGCCAGAATAATATCCGTCGCTGCCGCGAAATCTTCTGCCACCCAATCGGCTGAGCTGTCGGCGGTGTTTGTTTCAAAACCGGTGCGGACGCGGATCGCCTTAATTCCGGCATTGTGTCCACAGTGGACATCAATTTCTTTGTCGCCGACCATAATTGCACGGCTGAGATCGACCGCGTACTCGCGCGCGCCTTGTAAGATCATTCCAGGAGCGGGTTTGCGGCATTTTGATTCCATACCGGGGACGTCAGGACAAACGTAGGTGGCATCAATGAGCGGTTCACCGATTTGCCGAAGTACTTCGGCATGCACGGCATTGTATTGCTCGCGTGTGAAATAACCGCGGCCAATTCCGCTTTGGTTCGTTACCATGATCAATTTGTATCCGTCCGCCTTTAATTTTCGCAGTGAGTGGGCGACAAAATGGAAAACGTGGACGTCCTTTGGATCGGAACAGTAATTCACATCGTGCATGATGGTGCCGTCACGATCGAAAAACACTGTCTTTCCATTAGCCATTTTCGAAACTGTTGCGCAATTCATTGGGCGAAACTGTCGCCGTTCCGAGTTTGCCCACGACCACCGCGCTGGCGTGATTAGCGATCTCCGCAGCCTCCAGAGGCGTAGCACCGCTGCAAAGCGCCAGGGTAAATAATGCCATCGCAGTGTCGCCCGCCCCTGAAACGTCAAAAACCTGGCGGGCTTTCGTCGCCACGTGGTGCGGTTTCTGATTGCGCTGGAAAAGCATCATCCCTTCCTCGCCCAGCGTGATCAGGACTAGGTCCGCCCGCCATTTTTGTAACAGGGCAGCGCCAACTTTCTTCAAGCCTTTGTCGTTAGCGTCCGATTCCTCCA
>DATELT010000014.1:0-4015 GCA_035276245.1 Chthoniobacterales bacterium | reverse complement strand
GAGGCAGCGCCAACGTCACCCGCTGCTGCCACATCGGCCTCGCCGAAGAAATCCCCGTAGGCAGCCATCTACCGCCAGTCCGGCTCGGACCTGTGGGCCAGCGGGCATCTTGCTTGCGGAAATAAAGAAATCTGCAGCCGACACCGGTCCGACCACAGCTTGGAGGGACACGCTTCTGCGTGTCCTGAATTCGCGGAAGACTCTGCCGTCCGGTCCTGGATCAACGCGCAGATTGCGTTGACTCCCACTCCATGCGCGGCGCGTCACTCCACAAATCTTCCAGACTATAGAAAGCGCGTTTCGCGCGATGGAAGACATGGACGATCACCTGCAAATAATCGAGCACGACCCATTGACTGGCCGGAAATCCGTCGATCGCGGTCGCGCGAATACCGTGATCTTCCTTTAATTTCGCCTCGACCTCGCCCGCAATCGCTTTCAAATGCGGCTCGGAGGTTCCCGAACAAATAACAAAGAAATCGGTGAACGTGGAAATCCCGCGCAAATCCATGACAACGATTTCTTCTGCTTTCTTGTTGGAAGCGAGCTCGGCGCAGAATTTAGCTAGGGCTTCAGATTCTATTTCGCTACCTCCCGATAAAGACCTCGCGCCCGAATGATTTCTTGCACCGCCCGCGGAACCAGAAAATGAATAGTGCGGCCGCTGGCGATGCGTTGACGAATTTCGGTGGCGGAGATGTCGATACGACGATCCACAGTTAAGTATTCGTGGGCGACAGGGTTTATTGCGCGTTGCAGAACGATGAATGTTACCATGTGGCGCAGGTCCTCAAAACCCCGCCAGCTGGGCAGCCCAGCCAGGTTGTCGTCAACAATAAGAAAAAACAAATGCGCACCCGGATATTTCTCCTTTAGCATTTGGATGGTATCGACGGTATAGGAGGGCGGGTCGCGTTGCAGTTCGCAATCGTCGACCTCAAACTGCGGTTCCCCTTCAATGGCACTGCGCAACATTTGTAGGCGCGTTTCCGGAGTCGCCACAGAGTCGTTTTTGTAAGGCGAGACACGCGTTGGCACAAAAATGATCCTTTCGAGTGCGAATTTTTCCAAAGCAAAGCGCGCCAAAATCAAGTGGGCATAATGAACCGGATCGAAAGTGCCGCCGTAGATGCCGATCTTTTGCAATTCAATAAAGCAGGTATTGGCTGGTTTCGCCTTTAAATTGGGTCACATCTTGGGTCCAGCTCGCAACGATTCTGGCGGGCTCGATACGGCCGGAAACTGGGAAGCGATTGACGAACTGCCGCAGCATTTGAAAAACATTTCGCGTTTCCTCCGAGTACTGCGAGTAGCCAAATTGGTGCGCAACTGCCGGTTGATTTCCGCGGGCGCGTAAATATTGACGGGAGTCAAATTGCCCGCCGCTGTCGGATGAATATGTAAACTGCTACCGCCCGCTGCGCCGCTGCGATATTCGCTGAAGGTGAATTGCACAGCCCCGAGACCGGGGTCGGCGGCGCGAGGCGATTCGAGCACTTCGATGCCAAGTTCGACGGCACCGAATGCGTTCGCCCCGACCAGAACCGATGCCAAAACGACAAAAATTTTGTTTCCGGCGAAACGCATCAAATTTAGCTTCGACGTTATGAAGCGTGCTTCTGTGGGTCAACTATTGCTTGTAGGTGTTCAGGGTTATGAGCTCGGCGTCGACGAAGCGAAACTGCTGCGCCGGGTTCAACCCGGCGGATTCATCTTGTTCGTTCGCAATATCAAAACGCCGGCACAGTTACGAAAGCTAACCGATGACCTGCGGGACTTAAGCATCGTCGAACCAATTGTCACCATCGACCAGGAAGGCGGTCGCGTTTCGCGCTTACGACAGATTGGAAACGAACAGCCTAACGCTCAGCAGCTGCGCGATAAGGATGATGTCTCGCTCGTCCGTCAGCATGGCGATATCACCGGGCGCTTGCTGCGATTGTTTGGTTTCAACCTCGATCTGTGTCCGGTACTGGACATTTCCTTTGATGACGACGCCGACAATTCATTACGCGGACGTTGTTATGGGAAGACGGTCGAGCAGGTAATGAGGAATGCCGGTGCGTTCAACACGGCGTTGCGTGCAGCGGCTGTAACCAGCTGCGGTAAACACTTTCCCGGTTATTCAGCTGCGGCCGTCGACGCTCACCACAGTCTGCCGAAAATCGATCGTACCCGCGAGCAATTAGATCAGGAAGAACTCGCTGTGTTTCGCGCATTTACAGGCAGTGACGCCAACCAAGTCGTGGATAGCATGATGATTTGCCACGGATGGTATCCCTGTTTTGAGCCGAAAAAGACGCCGGCTTCCCTTAGTCATCGAGTCGTGACGAAATTATTGCGTGAAGAGCTGGGGTTTGAGGGCCTCATCATGACGGACGATCTCGATATGGGCGCGATTTTGAATGAATACAGTTTCGACAGGATGTTGCGTCTGACTTTTGCGGCCGGCAACGATCTCGCCATGATTTGTCACCGAATAGAGAAGGCCGAAGAGGCAGTGGGTGTTATCGAAAAGCTGCCCAGGAAACAGATTAACCGCGCACTGCAAAGCGTGGACATGTTCAAAGCTAAACTGCAGCCGCCGACGAAATTTTCCGATGCTGCTTTCCGAAAACTGGATGACGCCATCTGGAAATTACGGGTGGCAGTTCTGGGCGAAGAACGCGCTGCCATTCGCAGTCCGGAGAACGCCGCCCGCTCGCCGGTGGAACGCTATTAGGCGAAATCTGGCAGACCGCGAAGTCAAAACAATCGCGAGGGTAGGCTCTTATCTGGCTTCGCAAGTAGCGGCGTTTGCTTTTATGCTGCCAAAGGACTGCTCCCTTTTGTCATAATTGACGCCCCTGCTGTCACTCGATAGCGTTTGGGTTAGTGCAAGCCGAGCTCGAAAAGTTGCTAATCCTTCAGGATCGCGATCAAAAAATCCGGCAGATCGGCCTTGAAATAAAGACACTGCCGCAACAGCGAAAAAATCTCGAAGCCCAATTGACTGCCACCGCCGCCAGCCTTGAGTCGTTAAAACAACGCGCCCGTCAGCTCGAAGTCGACCGCAAGAAACTCGAACTCGATGTCGGGACGCGTCAAAGCAGCATTTCGCGCTTAAAGACGCAGCAGTATGAGACGCGTAAGAACGACGAATTTCAAGCCATGGGGCACGAGATTGAGCGCTACGAAAAGGAAATCGTGCAGCTCGAAGATCAGGAGCTCGAACTAATGGAACAGGCCGATAAGTTGCGCGGTGAGATTTCGACGGCGGAAAAGACGGCCGCCGCTGGACGCGACTCAGTTAACCGGCAGTTGGCCGATTTGGAAGAGAAATCGAAGACACTCCAAACCCAGCTTGAACGATTGAAAAACGAACGCGTGCAGCTGGCGCAAAACATCGATGAAGATGTGATGGAGCGTTACGAACGCTTGTTTGCCAGCAAGGGCGACGTTGCCGTGGTTGCAGTCGAGCACGGCGTTTGCACCGGATGTCATATGAAAGTGACGACTGCGACGGTGGTGCGAGCGAAAAGCGGTCACGAAATTGTCAGTTGCGAGCAATGCGGTCGCATTCTCTACGCTGGAGGATAACTGGCGGCCTCTGACGGCATACGCGGTCCGAAAGTTCAAGGCCCTGCTGGCCGCCGAATCAAAGCCGCCGGTAAATGACAAATGATGGCTGAGAAGCACGAACTAATGACGAATGAGTAAGTAAAAGGCGACCTACCGATTCGTCGTTCGAGCTTCGTCATTTCTTGTCCCCTATACATTGAATCGGAACTCAATCACATCGCCATCCTTCACCACGTATTCCTTTCCCTCGATGCGCAGCTTGCCCGCTTCACGGGCTTTGGCAAAAGAACCAAGTGCCAGCAAATCATCGTAATGGATTACTTCCGCCGCGATGAAGCCTCGTTCGAAATCGGTGTGGATTACGCCAGCTGCTTGTGGCGCCTTGTCGCCGGCGTGAATTGTCCAGGCGCGTGATTCTTTCTCGCCTGTTGTCAGAAAGGTGCGCAGGCCTAAT
>DATELT010000013.1:0-5104 GCA_035276245.1 Chthoniobacterales bacterium | reverse complement strand
CTGCCGCGACGGCGGTGACCGTCGCGGTGCAGTTGTTCCCGCCAGTCGCCGCCCGCGCGGCGGCGGCGGGTTCACGAGACGCGTGTTTACCTGGCTAACCGAACGATTAATCGTTTATTGTTGAGAGTTGAAAGTTGAGCGTTGGGCGTTTGCCTCCTAGTTTGGTAATCGCTCATGCGCTTTCGTACCTACAAAAACACCGATCTGACTGTGAGCGAAGTGGGCTTCGGGATGTGGACCATCTCGACCGGATGGTGGGGGAATTACACCGAAGGCGAGGCGCTCAACCTGATGCACAAGGCCTTTGATCTCGGCGTGACGCTTTTCGACGCGGCCGACACTTATGGAAACGGATTGAGCGAGGAGTACATCGCGAAAGCGTTCCCGAAAAATCGCGACGAGATCGTGATCGCGACCAAGGTCGGCTACGACTTTGTTACTCATGGCGAGGCGCGCGGACGTGGGCAACGCGAAATCCCCCAGGATTTTTCCCCCGATGCGATTGTGCGCGCGACCGATGCAGCCCTTAAAAGATTGAAAACGGATCGGATCGATTTGTTGCAGTTGCACAACATCCGAATGGAACAGGTGGAGGATGACGCGCTCTGGAAAACTCTCGAGCAACTGCAACATGCCGGCAAAGTTCGGTACTACGGTATTGCGCTCGGGCCGGCGATAGGCTGGATGTACGAAGGGATTAATACAATTCGCGAACGCGGGCCAACCAGCGTGCAACACATCTACAACTTGTTAGAACAACATCCCGGGCGCGCATTGCACGAGACCGCACGTGAAACGAAGAAGGACACTATGTTCCTCATCCGGGTCCCGCATTCTTCTGGCATGCTGGAAGGGAAATACACCGCGGACACGGTGTTTCCGCCTGGCGATCACCGTGCGCACCGCCCGCGAAGTTGGCTGCTGAATGGAGTCAAGAAAATCGATCAGCTCCGTTTTCTGGAAAGTAATGATCGCACACTCGGTCAGGCTGCGCTGCAATGGTTGCTCGCTGACGATCGGGTTGCCTCAACGCTGCCAAACATCTACAACGAAGAGCAATTGATCGAATTCGCGAAGGCTCCGGAAACACCCGCGCTCACGAGCGACGATATGGAGCGCATCGCCGAGCTTTACTCCGACAATTTCGGAATCGAGGAGGACCCGCCAAAGTTCAAGGGTACGATGGAACTAGCGGAAACTGCCACAGCCTGATCCATCGTGCATTTGGCCGATATGGATGTCTTCCCCAAAAGCGCAGCCGAGGAAATCAGCGGTTTGCGCTATTTCGCACGAATGCTGGACAAGATACGGCTGTTTGCCAGCGGGGAGTTGCATTCGGACTACCATGCTAACATGGGTAAGAAAAGGTCCATGGATGGCCTGCTCTGTAATTTTCTGCGGATCAATCATGACGACTTGCGCCGCCGCGTCCTTGAAGGCGGAACGGATGAAGAAATTTTGGAATGGTGCTACCAAAAGGGCCGCCGCTTGAACGAAGGCGATCTTTTGGTTTGGAATGCTTTCGTCGCCAAGTTCGGGTGGAATGATTTCAGGACGCCGTGGTTGGAGCGACGGAAAAAGGAGCTCGGCATCTCCGATCGCACCGACATTCAGACGATGGCGGACTTATTCGACTACGAAGAGGGACGCCGAAATAGTGATCAGTGATACACGGAAGGTGAATAGGTAGAGAGCGCACGCGCGTTTCGGTCTCGATAAGACCGCCTCGGGGGAACCAAAGGGATCCTCCCAATTTATCCTTTCCGCTTACGCGTGCGCGCTGCTTTTTTTGCCGCGCGGGAACGACTCGCCTTGGAACGTCGTCGTGCAGCCGAACGCGCCTGACGCGACAACGCTTTGCGTGAGGCAGACTGACGGGATTCGCGCTTGAGCGCTTTTCTGACGCCGCGCGAACGTCGCCGCGACGGTTGGCGCCGCGATTTTGCCTTTCGTAAGTCACGCGCAGCCTGTTTTTTTATTTTGGCCGAGCCTCTCTTTGGCGGCGGCAACTTAACTCCGGCTCGTCGCGCCTTGGATAATCCGATCGCGATGGCTTGCCGCGGAGATCGTGCGCCGTGTTTTCCTTCGCGAATATGTTCCATCTCCTCCCGTACAAATTCGCCTGCTTGCGTCGACGGCGATTTGCCTTCGCGCGCATCCTCCCGAGCCCGTTCGATAGTTTCGTGTTCTGGCATGACAAATTAGTTTCGCTGCAAAAAGTCGGACTGGTTGTGCGCTGGGTGTTTTTCAGAAAATGCCATGCGCGCTAAAGACAAAAAAGCCGGGAATTTAGGACGCAATAGTTGATTAACCGTCGAAACGCCACACTTTATCTTTGTTCAATGTTGGGCTAGCGAGGGGTTTGAACACGTTGCCGCAGAGGTTAAGACAATTTCTTCTCGATCAACCCGAGACCACTGACGACTTGCATGTCGTTTCCGTCACCTTAAAGGACGGCCGCGTCTTTGACGATGTGGCGATTTCGCAGTGTTCGCTGGTGGCAGCGGTGCGCGGCTACTTGCACGTCCCGTTCGATGCCAAGGATGTCACCGAACTGCGCGTGACACATCGGCGCTGGGGCTTCGGGCAACAGAAAAAGCCGTCCTAGAGATGGAGGGACGACCGCCGTGTCGCCCCAAATTCTGGGACGGGACAGAGCCCGTCCCTCCAGTTCGACGCAAGATTTGCCGTTGCGCCAACTCGCGCGAGAATCGGCCATGCGCCGCTCGGTGGTTTATTGGCAAAAGTACACAGTGCTGGCTAATCTTGCCGGTATTATTGCGGCACGTTCCATGTTCGCCCAAAGTCACGCGCCGGAAATGAGTGCAGCGCCGTCAGCCAGTCCGAGCGCGACACCGATTGTTTTCTCCGAGCAAACGCTAGCCGATTTGAAACGACTGCGGCAGGCGGCGTTCGCGAGCGATTATGCGTTCAAGCAAGTGGCCCACCTCGCTAACAATATTGGACCGCGCCTGAGTGGATCAGCTCAGGCAGCTAAATCGGTCGAATATGTAGCTGGCGAAATGGAAGCACTCGGCTGCGAAGTCCAGCTGGAAAAGGTGATGGTTCCGTGTTGGGTGCGCGGAATTGAGACCGCCGAACTCACACAATTTCCCGGGCAAGCTGCCGGCACGAGGCAAAAGATTGTACTCTGTGCTCTCGGTGGAAGTGTCGCTACGCCGGCAGAGGGTATCGAGGCCGATACGATCTGTGTGCACGATTTCGACGAACTGAAATCGTTACCGCGTGAAAAGGTCGCAGGAAAAATCGTGGTCTTCAATTACCCGTTCGACAAACGAATGGCAGCGGAGGGCCGCGGGGGTGATGCCTATGGCCAGGCCGTTGCTTATCGAAGTGACGGTCCGGTCGCCGCGGCTAAACTGGGTGCAGTCGCGTGTTTAATTCGATCCGTGGGCGGAGAGGAGTACCGAATACCGCATACTGGCCAGACGAACTACAAGGATGGTGTTCCCAAAATTCCAGCAGCGGCGGTCACTGCCGAAGACGCCGGTTTAATTACCTTTCTCGTTGGCCAAGGTCCGACGCGAATGCATCTTGTTCTCACGCCGCAAATCTTACCTGATGTCGAAAGTGCAAATGTAATCGCCGACATCAAGGGGAGCGAACATCCGGAGCAAGTTGTAATCGTCTCGGGTCATCTCGATTCATGGGACCTGGGAACGGGCGCGATCGATGATGGCGCCGGTGTCGCGGTCGCAATGGAAACAGCACATTTGATTCAACTGCTACACCTAAGACCGAAACGCACCATTCGCATGATCGCATGGATGAATGAGGAAAACGGCAGCCGCGGCTCGAAACAATACGAGAAAGATCACGCCAGCGAGTTTCCAAATCATTTTGTAGTTAATGAAACTGACGGCGGAGCCGGTCATCCGGTGGGGCTTAACCTGAAAACAAAACCGGAAGTGAAGAAAATGTTCGAGCCGGTCGCGAACATTCTGCAAGCGATCGGTGCGGGAACCTTAAACTTGTCTGAACATGCCGGTGCGGACATTGAGCCGATGGAAAAGGCCGGCGTACCCGCCTTTAGTCCGATGCAGGACAGCCGGTTCTATTTTAACTATCATCACACTGCGGCTGACACACTGGACAAAATTGTTCCCCTTGAGTTGCAGGAAAACGCCGCTGTCGTTGCCGTCGCGGCTTATGCTTTTGCCAACGCTGAACAGCCGCTGCCGCGGGAAAAGTGAAGAGTGACAATGCAGGTGAAGGTTGAGAAAACCGGGGAGCGGATTGATTTGAATGCGCTTCCTTTACCTCCAAAACGCCCCTCGCCTTCGCGTTAGGCGATGCGCGCTTTATCAGCAATTTTGCCCTCAACTCTTCGCAAGGTAGGTTGTCGCGTGGCAATTTCTCAGGAACAAATCAAAGATGCACTGAAGTCGGTAAAATATCCCGGCTTCAGCCGGGACATCGTTTCATTCGGTTTGATCAAGGAGATCGTTTCGACGGATGCCGAAACGCGCGTGCAGATGGTGCTGACCACGAACGACGCCGCGGTGCCGCGCGCCATCAAAGCCGAGGCCGAAGATGTTCTTCGAAAACTTGGTGTTCCGAATCCGAAAGTTTTGATCGACATTCACGCGCCACCGGCTGGCGTAGGCAGTTCGGGAGTTGGCGCAACTCGTATTCCCGGAGTCAAACACATCATCGCCATTGCGAGCGGCAAGGGTGGTGTGGGGAAATCAACTGTCGCCGCTAATCTCGCAGTCGCCCTGCACAGTGCCGGCGCACGCGTTGGTGTTTGTGATTGCGACATCTATGGCCCGAGCATTTCACTCATGTTCGGCTCGCGCGAACAGCCGATGGCGACCGAAGAAAACCGCATTCTGCCAGTCGAACAATACGGATTGAAATTGATGTCGATGGGGTTTCTGCTCGACGACAGTTCACCGGCAATTTTGCGCGGACCAATGGTGACGCGTTACACCCAGCAATTTCTACGGCAGGTGGAATGGGGCGAACTCGATGTGCTCGTGCTCGATTTGCCGCCCGGTACCGGCGACATTCAGCTCACGATTGTGCAAACCGTCGCGCTCGCCGGCGCAATCGTCGTGACCACGCCGCAGGAAGTGGCGCT
>DATELT010000012.1:0-3229 GCA_035276245.1 Chthoniobacterales bacterium | reverse complement strand
TTCCGCTACTTCGTACGCTTCTTCGATGGTTGCCGGCAAAAGCGATTCGTTTGTTTGCTCCCGGTCCCACGGACAACCGCCCGGCGCACGCAGCTTCGCCACGATCTCGCATAGTTTCTGGAACGGAGAAGATTCAACCATTGCCGGCTCTCTCAACCATCGACCCTCAACTCTCAACTGCTTTCAAATCCGCCAGAGCGACCGATGCGCCCCGAACTCCGTGATTTCGCCGGAGGATTTCTTGCCCACGTAAATGGTAATGCCAATCACACAGGCAAAGGTCCCGATAAAAACCGATGCGACCAGCCACGACGGGATGTGACCGACACGCAACGCGTGATAAAGCGAGCGCCCCCCCGTGATCGGTTCGGAGGCATGTAGGAAAATTTTCGTCACCCACGCCACCATGATGAGGATGAAAATGAACACGTAATTGCGTTTCAACCGGCGCCCGATGGCTTCGAGTTTCGAAATCTTGAAGGAGGGCAGGATGAGATCCTCGCATACCAGTTTTTTCCATTCACCTTGAAGCATCTGACGATTTTCCATCACCATCGGGACGAGAAAGTGCGCCTCCAGCATGCGCACCCGCGCACGAAAAGCATCGTAAAAGCGGTAGCGCCGAGCCTCGATCCACAGCATCACCCAAACGATCGCGAGATTGAAAAAGAAAATGATGTGCGGGACCTCGCGAGTAGAAAAGGCGATAGTGATAATGGCGGTGCTGCTGGTGATGGCCCAGTTTGTCGTGATATCGAGCCGTTGCCGCCAAATCATGATACGCCCGAGTTCGCCCCGATAGAAATGCGACATGGCATTGACGTAGCCGGGATCGTAAATGCTACGTTGCAACGAAATGGTTGCTTCGTCTTTCGAGGCGGGCGTGGTGTTTTCGGTTGCCACAGTTCCTGGATTAACTGGATAACTGCTTCGCCTGAATAATCCAACTTTTCTCTATGGCCATCGCGCTCGGCGACATTCTTCATCAAAGACAGGTCGCATTGCACTTGAAATCGCGCCGGCGACCGAACGCAGTCCGGGAGGTCGTGAGCCTTTTTGAAAAAACAGGGAGCGTCGCGCGACCGGAGGATTTTCTCGCGCAGGTGCTGGCGCGGGAAAGAGCAGGATCGACCCTGGCTGAAAACTGCGTCGCTTTCCCCCATGCACGCACCGAGCTGGTAGATCAGATTGCGCTCGCCATCGGACGCAGCCGGGTCGGCGTTGCCTGGAACGATCACGGAGAACGCGCGCGGTTGATCTTTCTCCTGGCCGTTCCGCAACGACTGGTGAACGACTATCTCGTCCTCGTCGGAACTTTGGCCCGCGTCACGCGAGACCAACTGCAGCGAGACGCTTTGTTTGCGGCCGCAAGCCCGGCGGAATTTATCGCAATCCTGCGCGAGGCAGGCTCACTTTGATTCCCTCAACAAACGATCGCGCGCACGATCGAGGATTCGCCGCTCATTGGGAGTAAGGCTGCCAATTCCAGATCTGGCAATTTTGTCGAGAATGGGATCGACCGACTCGGAGATGTCGTCATCGTCGCGTCGTGCCAGAGTCGGTTTGGGAACCACTTTAAACTTCGGCTTCGGTTTTAGCCGGGTCTTCAGACTCTCCCACCAAACCAACTCCGGCCCGACTCCGCGGAGGCGGACAAAGCAAAATCCAACCGCGATGCTTGTTAAAAGGACTGCTAGATCAGTCCAAGCATTGTAGGCCAGCAATTGCAGGACGTAGATCGCTCCCAGAATAACGGCGCTCCATTTGGCGGTAATACGCAGCAGCAGTTCGGCCGATGGGTAAATCGTCGCGAACGCCACGAAGATTCCGAAATGCAGTGCGGGTGATCCGGCCAGTCCGGTCCGCTGGCTCAAGCCCCACACAGTGAGTAGAAGCGAAGGGATGAAAAGCAAGAGCGCGTAAAGAGCAATATACGCGCGCTGGCCGATGAACCTTTCCACTTCCCGACCGAACACGAAGAGCATGTACATTTCGATCGCAAACCAGAGCAGCATGCTGGGAGAATGCACGAACGCGTAGGTCGCGAGGCGCCAAATCTGGCCCGCCCCCAGGACGCGTCCGCTATCGAAAAGCATGAAGTTGAGCACCGCACCGGCGCCAGCAGCCACCATCAGGCAAGTGAGAATGGCGACCACCACGTGCAGGGCGACGAGTATCGTCGTGACGTCGATAGGGAACCGACCCATCCATGTGACTGGCCGATAGTCATCGGAGGTAGTGACTCCGAACATATTTTAATAATCGCATTCGGTTTTCTGAGCGCAAGGGCACGCGAAGCGGGCGAGGGTCGAAAATTCGTATGAAGAGTCGGTTCCAAGGTGTACTGGAGGGCGGAGCCCTGCGACGCCGGACTCACAGAGTTCGCCCCGGCAATGGTGATGGCGTTCAAGCTCACCACAGCAGATTCGGCTGGACTGAAATTAAAAGCCGCTTGTTGTCCTGAAAAAATTCTTGGAGAAGCGGCGGAAGCGAGGGAGATTCGTCCCCCGCGCGGTCGGGAGAGGTCCGACAACCCCGATCCCGGTGGATTCAATGAATAACCCTGCGCCTGCCATCTTGCCCCCCGCTGGAATCGGCGACCGCAAACCAGCAAATCAGGCAGTGCTCGATTGGGTACATGAAGTCGAGTTGCTCACCCAACCGGAAAATATTTTTTGGTGCGATGGTTCGGAGGCGGAGAACGAATTCCTGATCTCGGAATCGTTAAAGCAGAATGTCTTGCTCAAGTTGAACGAAACGAAACTGCCGCACTCGTATTTGCACCGCTCGAATCCGAATGACGTGGCCCGGGTCGAACAATTCACATTTATTTGCACCCCAACAAAGGAAGAAGCCGGCCCCACGAACAACTGGAGCGAACCGTCAGCGACCTATTTGAAATTGCAGGGTTTGCTCAAAGGCGCGATGCGCGGCCGCACCATGTTTGTTATTCCCTACATCATGGGCCCGCCCGATTCGCCCCTAACCAAGGTCGGATTTGAAATTACTGATTCCAAGTATGTGGTGCTAAGCATGCGCGTTATGACGCGGATGGGGGAGATCGCAGTCAAACGCCTCGGCAACGATCCAAAAGGGGAATGGAACCGCGGAGTCCATTCGCTCTTGGATGTCAATCCGGAACGCCGTCTCATTTGTCACTTCCCGCAGGATAACACCATCATCTCGGTCGGGTCCGGTTACGGCGGAAATGTTTTGCTGAGCAAAAAAT
>DATELT010000011.1:0-4340 GCA_035276245.1 Chthoniobacterales bacterium | reverse complement strand
GCAAAGATCCAATCGAAACGATCATGGATCTACTCAGCGAAGACGAATCACGCATCGACTCGATGTATTTCCTGATGTCGGAAGGAAATGTTCGCAAGGAATTGGCAAAACCGTGGATTTCCTTCGGCTCGGACGAAGCTTCCCAGGCGCCGGAAGGCGTGTTTTTGAAATCAAATCCCCACCCGCGCGCTTACGGAAACTTTGCACGTGTCCTCGGCAAATATTCGCGTGATGAAAAAGTGCTCACGCTGCCCGAAGCAGTGCGACGCTTGAGCGCGTTACCAGCGACTAATCTCGGTCTCGATCACCGCGGCTTCATTCAGGAAGGAATGTTTGCTGATGTGGTCGTCTTCGATCCTGCGACAATCGCAGACCGCGCAACCTTCGACAAACCGCATCAGTACGCCGTCGGCATGAAACATGTTTTCGTCAACGGCGTCCAGGTTTTGAAAGATGGTGAACATACCGGCGCCAAACCCGGTCGCGCCCTGTGGGGCCCCGGGAAGACAAGATGATAGCTGGATTACATAGCATGATTCTGTCTGTATCTTATTAGGCATCGTCGCACATGGTCGAATTATTCAGCAGTCTAATTTTCGTGTGATCAGTGCACGCTGTCATTGCGACGGTGCTTTCCGCTCCTATCGTATTCTTTGGTCGAAGGCGGGTTCACTGGCGCTGGTGGGAATTGTCCGCCCTGGTTCTTCCGTTTACAGTATGGTCGTTTTTCATGCTTTCAGACCTCGCGACTGGTCGAAAGAGCATCGCCAACGTTGGAGAGCCGTACTTCTTCAGCTTTGCTATCCCTTTAGCTGCACTCGTCCGAGTTTGGTTGGGCACGCGATTCGATGAGCGGCTCAGCTCCGCCGTTCTTATCGGTACTTTATGTGCGGTCGCCGCAAGTGTCTTTTTCTTTGTTCCATCGTTACCTGAATGACAAGGCTTATCTGACTGCTGTCGCTGGTCCTTTGGTCTTAAAAATAGTTTAGAGATCCTTCGGCTTCCCTCAGGATGACAGACAAGTAGACTGTCGTCCGTTCTGCTCGCTATGGCCGGAGCAATGTTTCGTACCAGCGCACGATTGAGTCGCCGCAGAACATCCAGGTAATAGCGCCGAGGGCGAGGTAGGGGCCAAAGGGGAGTTTGAGCGACCAGACGCGTTTGCCGAGGATTAGAGTAATGAGGCCGATGGCGGAACCGTAAAGCGAGCCGGCGAAGATGGCGAAGAGAATGGCGCGCCAGCCGAGAAAAGCGCCAATACAGGCGAGAAATTTCAGATCGCCACGGCCCATCGCTTCGCGTGGGATCTCAATTTCGTTAGTCACCCCGCTGATTTCATCGAGATGATCGAGCTCAAAATTGTCCGCACCGATCTGAACGCGGTTGTAGTGAAATCGTAAAACCATGTTGGCATATTCGTGATCGGCGATCTTGGCGCTCGAGCAATGCAATAAGAGTTGGTCCTTCTCACGGGCGAAAAAATCGCTCCATAAACTTTTCTCATCACCCACGACAAAATCGGCGTCGTCACCGTGACGTGTCCAGCTGAAGGAGGTCGGCTTTTCGAGCCGGACACGTTTCTTACCGAAAACAATTTTCCCGCCTTCCAAGACAAGCCAGAGCAGTGCGTAACCCAGTGCAGCCGAACCGGCGGAGATCAGCAGCGCCATCAGCCGACGATCCGTGTTCATCAATCGCGGGACGGCGATGGAGGCGAACAGTCCGGCAACCGTGCCGCCGATGGTGATTTCGTCCGGGATGATGAAATGCTCAAAGTCGATGAAAGTTGCCGCGATAACGAGCGCGATGAAAATCCAGTAAGCGATTGCGATTTGCCACGGAAAGGACTTCCAAATAATGAGAAAGAAAAGAGCGGTGAGCAGTTCGACCGCAAAATAGCGGAATGCGATGCGTTCGCCGCACCTTGCGCAGCGGCCGCGCAAAAGGAGCCAGCTAACGAGAGGCAGATTTTGCTGCCATGGAATTTGGGTTTTACACGATGGACAAAACGAACGCCGCGGCTCGTTGACGGAGAGATTCAGCGGCAGCCGATAGATGCAAACGTTGAGAAACGAGCCCACGCAGGCGCCGAGCACGAAGGCGACGACTTCAGACACGCGTTCGTAGATCATTCCGCAAATAAGATGGAATAATGGGGAAGAGGCGTCAGAAATTTCATTGCTTCATCACTCCAAACTCCTTTATTCCACTCGCGCTGCCTCATGCGGCACGCGACTGCCTGCGCTTCATGAACCACGCGATCCAGATACAGCTCTCGTAAAGAAGGACCATTGGCAGACTCATCGCGATGAGGGTAAGCACATCTGGCGTCGGGGTGATGATGGTTGCGAGAATGAGGATAAGCACGATCGCGTAAGGCCGGGTTCGCGCCATGAATTCGTAGGTGAGTAACCCAAAGCGCACGAGCACCAGCACCACCACGGGTAACTCAAAAGCCAGACCAAACCCAATCGTGAAACGGGTTACGAAAGAATAATATTGCTGCACCGTCCAAGTCGGAGCCCAGCCAAGTGACTGCGTGTCACGAAAGAAGAAAAGGATCGTTTTCGGCAAGAGCCAGAAGTAGCAGATGAAAACGCCGGTAAGAAACAAGGCGAAACTGACGCCAATGGCCGGGAACAGGACCTTTTTCTCCAGCACGGTCAACGCTGGGAGGACAAATTCAGCTGCGAAAAAAAGAAGGAGGGGAAAGGAAACGACGATACCGGCATAAAAGGCGAGGTGGAACGAAATCACAATCGAGTCGGTGATGCCGAGGGCGCGCAGCGCGCCGACATTCGGATCTACCTGCTGCAGTGGCGTCTGCATGACGCGCACCAGCGTTCCACGAAAAGCAAAACACAGGATCATGGCGGCGATCAGCGTGATCGCCATTTTCACAATGGTCCAGCGCAGGTCCTCGAGATGTTCGAGAAACGGCTTGGAGGTTTCGCTCTCCGGCAGCTCGCGAAATTTGAAGATATCGCGCAGCGCCATGTTACCGGGCCGGCAACTGGATGATTCCTTTCGCGATCAGACGCGCCCACATGCTCAGCGTATTAGCGTCGCGAATGGTGTCGTCCGCAATCATGGCAGTGATTTGCGCTGGCGAAAATTCGCGGCATTCCAAAATCATTTCGGCATCGACATAAGTGTGCGTTTGAGCGACACGCTGCACGGGTCGGGCAAGAAATAAGAACTCCCGTTCGTCAGTGAACCCCGGCGAGGAAAAGAAATCACCGAGGAAAACGGTTTCACCATCGGGCGCCAACTCGTATCCGGTTTCCTCGCGCAATTCACGCAGCGCCACATCGCGAAATGAGCCGAAGTCGCATAATTGATCGACCTGCCCGGCGGGCATTTCCCAAATCGCTTTGCGAATCGGGATACGCTCCTGCTGGATAAGCACAAAATTTCCTTCCGCTGTCATCGCCGCGACCACCACGGCCGATTTACGCCGCACAATTGTCCAGGCATGAGCATCAGTCCGGTGCGGCGTGCGAACGCGCTCGGTCACGACCGACAAATGATCGTCGGTAAAATGCGCATCGCTGGAAATGGTTGTCCAATTTTCGCGTTCCTCCATGCGGGAAATAGATAACGTCGCCGCGAGAAAAGCGAATCGTTCTTATACCTACGATACCGGAAGTCTGTGCAGGGGACGGAAGCCATTCCGTCCTTATGATCGTGTTGATTGGATCATTGCTCGCGAATCGCAGTCACGGAAACATGGTCCGCGTCAGGTAAAACAAATTTACGCACTTCGACTGCGACCTTGCGCAAAGGAAAACGCGCGAGCAAATGCCCGGCTACCTCTTCGGCGAGCGTTTCGATCAATCGATAATCGCGCTGGCTGACAAATTGTTTCACCGTCGCCGCGACTTCCGAATAATTGACGGTGTCGGCGATATTATCGCGAGGCCCCGCTCTGTTTGGCCAGAAGGTCACATTCAAAGTTAGGCGTTGCGGTTGCGACCGCTCAGAATCCGCCACGCCGACGCGCACATGCGTCTCCAGTTGCTCGATGTGAATGCAGTCGATCATGGCGGATACTCTTGATGAAAACGTATCGCTGAGGACGAAGAATTCTTCCATTAACTTCCCAAGAAGTAACTTGGCGGGAACAAAGCGACTGTTCTTAGCGGTTTGGCGTGCATAGCTAATTTTCTCTCGACCAACAACAGTAACATTGCGATGATCTGAGGCTTGCAAAGGAAGATGTTTTCGCAGGCAAGATGTCCGCTGAGCTAAAGCCGGATCTCCAGCTCGAGATCGCATATTTGTTGCTAATCGACGTTGTCGGTTATTCCAAGCTGCTGGTGAACGAGCAAATCGAGCTG
>DATELT010000010.1:0-2775 GCA_035276245.1 Chthoniobacterales bacterium | reverse complement strand
CGGTTGGATAAACGGAATGATGATTGCGAAAGCGGACGCCGTCGTGCGCGAGTTTGTCGAGAGTGGGTGCATATTTTTCGGTGATGAAGTTCGGACGCATGCCATCCCAGACGACGAGAACGATGTGGCGATTTGCGTTATGCCTTGCGTCGGCGGTCAACCCGCTCGACAAGGCTGCGATGGCAACGAAGAGGAATTGTCTGAACCGGCGTTTCAACGCGCGAGCTTCGATTGAAGAACGTGAATTGTCATCCCGAGTCCGAGCCGGACTAGCAGTTTCTTTGCCCGGCCCGGGTTGACGCGCCGTTCGCTTCACGTTTCGCTAATGCAGGACTCAGCTCGGCGTCGGACTTATCGCTTGCCAGCGGCGCACGCGTTGGAACAAAGTGAGGAAGTCGTGAGGGATGGATTCTCCAACAACGGAAAAGTGTCGCGCGAGATCGAACGCAAATTTTTGGTGAAACGTTTGCCACCACATCTGCGGCATTACCATAGTCGCACGATCGAGCAGGGTTATCTCGCGGCGAAAACCGATGGCACGCAGATTCGTTTGCGCAAATCCGGCCGGCATCATTCGCTCACGATCAAACGCGGCCGCGGGATATCTCGACAGGAAATCGAAATCGATCTCACGCGGGATCAGTTCGAGGAATTGTGGCCCGCGACGGCAGGGTGTCGTTTAACAAAAACGCGCTATGACATTCCGTTTGGAAAACATACAATTGAGGTCGATGTTTATCGCGGTCGTAACGAGGGGCTGGTCGTCGCGGAAGTGGAATTCCGGGACGAGACGGAATGCAGGCGCTTTCAGCCGCCGGACTGGTTCGCAGCGGAGGTGAGCGGGAAATCACGTTACAGCAACGTGCGGCTGGCGCGGGAGTGAAGCGATGAGTTATCAATTGCGACGCAATCAAACGTTGGGCGCCAACCTGCGGCGGATTTGCCGGAAACAGGTAGAGGGCGCGCTGGAAATTGTGCGCGGCGACCGGGAGGCGGACGACACGCCCGTGCATGAGACGCGGAAGCATTTGAAAAAGGCGCGCGCCGCTTTGCAGATTGTAGCCGACGAAATTGGGCGTCCGGATTACAAGAAGCAGGATCATTGTTTCCGCGATGTCGCCCGGCTAATTTCCGATGTGCGGGACGCGGAAGTGCGCCTGCAAACAGTGCGGCAATTACAGGAGATCACCCAACGCACCTCACAACAGACATTTCGCAAAACCGAGGAGCTGCTTCTGGCTGAACTGGAACATTTCATGGCGGCCTTTGCGGACTGGCAAAAACAGGCGACACCGCAATTGGAAAAGTTGCAGGAAGAGATCGACACGTGGCCAATCGAAAATCTCGATTGCGAAGATATTCGTTGCGCCGCGCAACGCGCATACAAAGCGGCGCGTCATGCGTTGGTCTGCGCAAAAAGCAAACCGACGCCGGAGAATTTTCACGAATTTCGGAGCGAAGCGAAACGGCTACTTTATCAACTGCGTATTTTGCGACCAATCAATCCGCTAGTCATTGGCCCATTGATCGATGATCTCGATTCGGTAGCCGAAGTCTTCGGACGATTGCATGATTTGTATTTCCTGGGCGAACGGTTGCGCTGCAATGGTGCACAACCGCCCCCGCGAGAGACGCGGGAACTGGTCGCTGTGATCGAGGCAAGCGAGGTGGAATTACAAAACCGCGGAATCGATCTGGCGGAACGAGTTTTCGAAGAGCGGCCGCGGGATTTCGGGCACCGCCTCGGCACTTGGCTGCAACAGTGGCTTAGAGGCGAAGCCCCTACTGTAGCCGATGCGCTGGTTTGTGATGACGCCAGCGTTTTGAAATAGAGTTGACGGCGACGGCTTGGAAGCTGCCGCGGTGTCCACGCCCTAACGTTTGAGACACGACACCGCGTCTCCCTCCAGTGCGAAGCGGTCCGTCGGAATCGCGCCCGGCGTTTTGCGCGTCGTGACGGTTTTAGTAGCGGTAGTGCTCCGATTTGAAGGGACCGTCGACCGGGACGCCGAGATAGTCAGCTTGTGTTTGGCTTAATTTCGTTAGTTTGACGCCGATTTTTTCGAGATGGAGTCGGGCTACTTCTTCGTCCAGTTTCTTGCTCAGGACATAGACGCCGGGTTTATAGTTATCCCGATTTTTCCAGAGATCGAGTTGGGCAATGACCTGATTGGAAAATGAGTTCGACATGACGAAGCTAGGATGCCCGGTGGCGTTGCCGAGATTCAATAATCGACCTTCGGAAAGGAGGAAGATTTCACGACCATCCGGGAAAGTATACTTATCGACCTGCGCCTTGATGTTCGTACGCGTCACGCCTTTCGCTGAGTTAAGGGCGTCGACCTGAACCTCGTTGTCGAAATGGCCGATATTACCAACCACAGCCTGATCCTTCATCTTCTGCATGTGGGCGAGGGTGATCACGTCGGTGTTACCGGTCGCGCTGATGTAAATGTCGCCGCGACCAAGCGTCTCTTCGATCGTCGTTACTTCAAAACCTTCCATCGCTGCCTGGAGCGCATTAATGGGATCGATTTCGGTGATGATGACGCGCGCGCCCTGACCACGCAGCGATTGCGCGCAACCTTTACCGACATCGCCATAACCGCAGACGACCGCGACCTTGCCGGCGATCATGACGTCGAGCGCGCGGTTTAACCCATCAACCAGGGAGTGTCGGCAGCCATACAGGTTATCGAACTTCGATTTGGTGACCGAATCGTTGACATTGATTGCAGGCACAAGGAGCCGGTTTTCCTGATGCATCTTATATAG
>DATELT010000009.1:0-7489 GCA_035276245.1 Chthoniobacterales bacterium | reverse complement strand
ATGACTACGGGCACCGGGACTCTCACGATTGAGGAAACCTTCCTGAGGCCACAGGCGTTGCCGCCCCCGCCGACACGACACGCCCTCTTCGCTATTCTGATCGCGCTGGCGGTGTTGTTGCATCTCGGCACCATCGGCATCGGCGATCTTTACAGCGAGACGGAGGGCCAATACGCTGCAGCGGCGCGTGAAATGATCCAAACGGGTCAGTATTTACTGCCGACAAACGACAGCATTCCACGTCTGCAAAAGCCGCCGTTACTCTATTGGCTGATTATCGCCAGCTACAAACTGTTTGGGATCCACACGGCGGCCACGCGCGTTCCCATCGCTCTTGCTGTGGTGGCGACGGTGATCCTCACATTCCTGATCGGCGAACGGCTGGCCGATTACTGGCGCGGATTCGCCGCCGGGCTGATTTACCTTACCCTGAGCGGGACCTTCATTTTCGGTCGCATCGTCATGCCGGAGCCACTTTTCAGTGCGTTCTTCGCCGGAGCGATCTATTGCGGACTCGCCGGATACCAGCAACGACGTCAGCGACGAGCCTGGTTCGCCGGTTTCTGGGTTTGCGCCGCGCTCGCGTGTCTGACGAAAGGTCCTCATGGCTTGGTCCTTCCTGCAGCGACGTTTGGTGTGCTTGCCATCTTTTATCGGGAGGCGCGGATACGGTTCCATCCCCTCCTGTGGTGGCCGTATCTGTTGCTTTTTCTGGCTATGATCGGGCCCTGGTATATCTGGATCGAAACTCATTTCGATGGCACATTCCACCGGTACGTTGCTGAGGAATGGACCGAACATCTGATTGGACGCTATCCTAACGGGACTTGGTACGACGACGACTCAGTTCCGCGCTGGCAATTCGCCGCCAGCCATCTGGCATGGTGGTTTCCGTGGTCGGTGGCAATCCTGCCGGCGCTGATCTTTTCCTGGAGGCGGGTGTTACGGCCGCGGGAGATCAGTTTCCAAGATGCGCTACCGATGGTGTGGGCTCTGGTGGTCCTGGTCCCCGTGCTCGTGATCGGGCAACGGCAGGATTACTATGCTCTGAGCATGTTCAGCGCTTTCTCTCTGTGGGCGGCAATGATTTTAGAGCGTGCCTCAAATTCTCTCCGCAACGCCGGCGCCGCGGTCGTTGCCCTTATTGGAATGATCATCGGTATAATCGTTTTGGCGCTACCAAGTTTAGTACCTGCAAACGAACGCAACTGGGGCGAAACAGGCTTTCGATGGACCGCCTGGAAGGCACTGGCCGACATGCCTGCCAGCGTCTGGCTTCAATTCCGGCCACTCCTCGCCATCACCGCGATTGCGCTTCTGGTTGGGGCGATTGCTACCGTATATCTGCTGCGACGGGGCCGGGGAAAAATCGCTGTGGTCGGGCTCGCCTGCGGATTGATTGTGGTCGGTCTCTGCATGATCAGCGGCATCGCGCGAATCGCGCCCTTTTTCTCCCTGGCTGATGCCGCGCGGTTTTTAAATGGTCGTCTGGGAACGAATGGCCAGGTGCTATTCGAGGGCTCGCCCCACGTCGCCAGCAGCCTCGGGTTTTATCTCGAGCGCAAGTTCGCGATGGTCAACCAAGAGCCCGATCCGCGGATTCCGCTTACGGGGGAGCAGCGCAATCTTTTTCTCGACGAAAAAGGAGCACTCGAGCATTGGCGTGTGCCACGGCCGGTTTTTCTCGTTATCGAACAAGATCGGGTCACTTACTGGCGCGAATTACTGACACAGCATTTTCATGTCTATCACCAAGTGGCGAGCTTCGGCACCTACATCATTCTTTCGAATCAATTGTAGCATTGTTTGAAAAATCGCCACAGCGCGCTACTTTCCCCACTCATTTCTTGGTTGCCTTTGTAACGATTTAACTTTGTAACCTTTTAACCCTTTCCATGTCACAGCATCGCAGTCTTAGAGGAGCCAGCACCATTGCCGCCAAGCGCAACGTTTTGAAACGGTTCGAACGCGTAGATTTGCTAAAAAAACGCGGTCAGTGGAAAGAAACGAGCAAGGTGATTGGACTGCCCAAGACCAAGCCGGATGTGTGATCCGCTATGCGGATTCGTTAAATTGTTAAAAGGGTTACGAAGGTTACATCGGGAAAACCGGCGCGGTTTAACTATGTAACTTTTCTAACCTTGGAACCCTGCCTCATTGCGTCTGAATCGCTTCCTCGCCGCGACTGGTATCGCATCTCGTCGCGGCGCGGATGAGTTGATTGCCGCCGGGCGCGTTACGGTGAATGGGAAACCATGCACCGATTTTCATTTTCAAGCCGGCCCGACTGATCACGTCAAAGTCGACGGGAAACTAATCCATCAGCTCGCACCCGTTTATATTTTACTGAACAAACCGCGTGGTTTTGTCTGTACGCGGCGCGACCCACATACTAGGGACACGATTTACGACCTCCTGCCATCCAAATTTTCCTCGTTGGGGTATGTCGGCCGGCTCGATGCCCAGAGCGAAGGATTACTCTTACTCACGAACGATGGAGAGCTTACGCAGCGTCTGACGCATCCGCGTTTCAAAATCGAAAAGGAATATGCAGTGGTCCTCGATCACGCGGCCAGTCTGGACCTGGCACAGCGATTACTTCGTGGCGTAGTCTTGGATGGAAAACGCGCCCACGCCAAACGCGCGCAACAAATTTCGCCCACACGACTGCGCATTGTGCTCACACAAGGGATCAATCGGCAAATCCGCCGGATGCTCGAGCGCTTTGGATTCCAAGCGAAAACCTTATCACGAATCCGGATGGGGAATTTGCGCCTCGGCGATTTGCCCTGCGGACATTGGCGCTTGTTAACCAAGCGCGAGATTCACGTCATCTCGAGCGAATCCGCCAGTCCCGCTGGGACCGAGAGATCCTGCCGCGAAGGCTTTAAAGTGGCGCCGCGGGATTCTTCGCCTTCGCTCGGAATGACACACAAACGATGAAACTCGACGGCTGTTCGGCAATCATTACCGGCGCTTCTGCGGGGATCGGGCGCGAGTTAGCGCGACAACTCGCGGGCCGGGCGAAACTGCTCGTTCTGGTCGCCAGAAGGCGAGACCGCCTCGAACAACTGCGAAGCGAATTACTGCGAGTGAATCGGGCGCTACAGGTTGAGATCCGCGAAGTTGATCTTTCAAATCTCGAGCAAACAATGCAACTTGCTGGCTGGCTCGCGAACAAGCCGGTCGATTTTCTGGTCAACAACGCTGGACTCGGTGACTACGGTTCGTTTGCGACCGCCCATCCGATCCGTGTGAACGAGCAAATCCAGGTAAATGGGTTGGCATTAACGGCCTTAACCCGCGCGGTCCTTCCACGCATGATCGCGCAGAAACGTGGCGCCATTTTGAACGTCAGTTCCTCGGCTGGCTTCCTTCCACTGCCGGACCTCGCTGTCTACGCGGCGACGAAGGCATACGTCACTAGTTTTTCCGAAGCCATTCGTGCGGAAACACGGGGGCTGGGAATTACCGTGACTGCGCTTTGTCCGGGGCCGGTGCATACCGAGTTTGCTCAGGTTGCGGATCGCGAGCAGCAGAGGGGAAAAGTACGAACCAGCCCGGCGCATATCTCGGTTGAGGAAGTGGCAAGTGCAGGATTGTCCGCAGTTGAGCGGGATAAGGCTTTAGCGGTCCCGGGAATGGCGATAAAAATTGTAATGACGATTGTGCGAGCATTGCCATTAGCGGTTTTGCGCGCTGCATGGCGCTTCAGCGGGACAAGAAAAATTTACGCCAAGTAAGCGTCGATCTCTGAATATACCAACCTGATTACGAAAACGGAAATTTCTGATCGATTGCCACCTTGTCCGGCATGATCCCGATTTCGCCCGGAATATCTGGGATGTAGACGAAGGCGTAGCGACGCCTTGGCACCTGCCAACCAGTAGCCTCGTTTACTACTCCTTTTTTTCGTTTTTCCACATAATCGAGAAACTCCGAGGCCGGTTTGACCGACCAATTTGAATACTTCCCGATTTGGCTGAGTACTGTTCGCAAATCTCCTTCGCCCCACGGAGTGCCCGTCCGTTTCTTAAACGCGATGTAGCGAGCTTTGCCATTAAAAAATCCGACCGTAATATCGAATCCTTCACTCATGTCGCCGGTTAGGAAACCGAACGCTTCTTCGCCTTGGCCGACCATACCCAGTAGATTGGGCGCCATGGTCGCTTTTTTTCCAAAACGCGTCTCGACTTCTTCCTTGGTCTGCAAGAGAATGTTCATTCTGGCGAGGCGAGCCCCGACTTACACTAAAGAGCGCCGCCCTGCCATTGTCGAATCATATGGGGTTTGGTAGCGCCAGACTCCCGGAGCTTAGCATTCGCCCGCTCGCGACGGAAGATTTTGACGGCTTCATCGCCTACTTCACACGGCCTTCCAAAGCTGACGCCGAGCGCATGGGCCTCGATATCAATCGTGTGCCGACTGCCACGCAACTGCGCTCGGAGCTCAATGCCATGATCGGCGCTCTGCCAGATCGCCTTTCCAGTTTCGTGCTCGCATGGTGTCTGGATGGTACAGCGATCGGCCATTCCTCCCTAAAAGACATCGTGCCGGGCGACTTCGGCAGCATACATCTCCACATGTGGCGCGCCGATCTGCGCGGGAAAGGCTACGGGCCGCGCCTTTTTTGCTTATCGACGCTCAATTTCTACGAGCGCTTCAATCTGAAGCGGATCATTTGCGAGCCAAAAGCCGACAACCCAATGGCGAACCGCATGCTAACGAAAATCGGTTTTCCCCTTATCCTGACGCACGTAGCCGCATCGTCGGAGATAAGCGTCGTCTGCCAACTGAACCGTTATGAGATCCTTCGCGATGTCGCGGAACGCTACCTGCGTGCGCGCGCGGGGTGAGGATATTTGGCCGTTAGCGCAACTAGGGACAAGGTAAGTGACTGACGAAAATGAAACCCATCACCAGAGTACTTCTAACTTACGCGCCCTATCGGTCTCGTCTTGATATTGGATGTTTGAGCATTCAGCACCCGGAACTTATGCAAGTGATCGGGACAGGATCCTGCCGTAATGGTTCGCTATTTGCGCTTTCCTATACATGCTGCCCGCGATCGTCGCATGCCATCGGAATCACTCGCACTTTTTCGCCATTTGGCTGATCGACCTGCTGTTTTACGCCTTTATTCATGCCGGCTAGATAGCAGCCTTGGTCTCGGCCTATATCGACCCAAAGCGCAGGAACTGAGAGGAGACGATACGTTTGTGGGCACTTCACCGCCGGTGTCATCAATGCCGGCTACAATTGAAAAGCGCCAGAACAGCTATTTGTATTTGACTGAGCAGCCGTAGGGGCGGGTATTGGAGTTCGAGACGGGTTTCCCGCTCATTGATTCATCGAGCGCAGCTTTCACGTAATTGGTCGAGCTCGAAATGTCGGCTGGATTGGGCGTAGCTTTGCTGTCGATCGCGCCTTCATAAACGATTTTGCCCTCTGGATTGATAACAAACATGTGCGGCGTGTTGCGTGCATTGTAAGCGCGCCCCGCTTTGCCTTCCGGATCAAGCAGCAGCGCGGTTTGCTTGGTATTCCAATCTTTCATCACCTTTTGTGCTTGCACCGCTGTCAGGTTGCCCTCCAAGCCCGGGGCATTGGAGTCGATCGATAGCCAGACCACACCTTTGCCAGTGTATTCGCTCTGCAATTTCTGCATGTTACCGCTGCCGTAATGCTTTTTCACAAACGGGCATTCCGGATTAAACCATTCCAGGACTACATATTTGCCCTTGTATTCGGAAAGGCTGTGCGCTTTTCCCGAAGTATCGGAAAGGCTGAAGTCCGGCGCCGCCGCTCCAACCGGCGGTGAATCGGCAGCGATAAGCGTGGTGGCTGTGAGTGAAATCAAGGCAAGAAGAACTGTTTTCATATCTATTGTGACGCGATGTTGCGGTTAATGGTTTCCAATTTTTCTAGCACGATAGTTTTCGTGAGCAATTCCGGGAAAACATACGGTTTCGCCGCGCCTCCCGGATAAAGCACATACAATGGGACACCTGGCCGGCCGAATTGTTTTAATAATTTCGTAATCGCCGGATCGCCGTTTGTCCAATCGGCTTTTAATTTCACGATTTGATGCTCGGAAAAGGCGGCGCGCACTGCCGCGGTCTCGAGGACGGTCGATTCGTTGAACTTGCAGGTGATACACCATTCAGCGGTGAAATCGATAAAAACGGGGTGCCCCTGCTGAAGTTCGGAGGCGAGGCGTTCCGGGGTAAATTTTTCCCAGCCGCTGCCGGCGGAGGGTGTCTGGCTCGCAGCTACTGATGCGTTTTGGAATTTTTCCCCGATGAAATAGTAACCGCCCCCGATCAGGAGCAGGAACATCAACAGGAGTACGAAGGCGCGGGTTCTCGCGGAGGCAATTGGCGTCACGAACGCGCCTTTCAACCAGCACACCACGCTCAGCACGAGCAGAAACGCGCACGTCCAGATGAGGGCGGCAACACCACGTTGCGCGCCGAGCACGGAAAGCAAAAAGAGCAACGTTGCGATCAGCAGAAAACCCATCAACTGTTTCACCCGTAACATCCATGGGCCCGGTTTCGGCAGGAACCTGAGCCAGGCGGGCTGCGCGCTTAACAAGAAATAGGGCAGACTCATTCCGAGGGCGATCGAGGCAAAAATCGCCAGAATAACGATGGCCGATTGAGTGAAGGCGAAGCCAAGCGCGGTGCCGAGAAAAGGGGCGGTGCACGGCGTCGCCAGAACGGTGGCAAAAACTCCCTGGAAAAACGATCCCGCGTTCCCATGGGCCGACTCCGCGGCGACGGCATGGCGACTGAGCCATTGAGGCAGGTTAATCTCGAAAACGCCGAAGAGATTTAGCGCAAAGACCAGCACAACTCCGCTCATGGCGAGGACGAAATAAGGATTGGTAAATTGTGCCGCCCAAACTGGCTGACCTCCGGCCGACTTGATGATGACAAGGACAAGCGCCAGACCAAGAAACCAGACGAAAATTCCCGCGATGAAGGCGAGACCACTGCGAAAAATGCGGGCCCGACTCTGACCCGCCTGCTGAATAAAACCGAAAATCTTAAGCGAGATCACGGGTAAGACACACGGCATCAAGTTAAGAATGAAGCCGCCGATAAACCCGAAAATGAGGAAACGAATGAGTTGACTCAGCGTCGACTTCTCGTTAGCCACTCCCGTTTCATGTCCAACTGAAATATCCCAGGCGCTGCGATCGGGCGCGTCGTTGGAGCTTCCAAATACAAGCAGACCCGGGAGCGATTTGAATTTCCCGTTGGCATTGTCCAGCGGAACATCAAAGGTGGAGACATTACCATCACGCGACACCAAACGCGGATGACCGACAGCCACATTTTCTGGCGGCGACGGGAAGAATTCGACGGAAGAAAACTTCCCCAGCTCGGGATGACTCACGCGCAAGACCAGTCCCGCGGTGTTGCCTTTCCACGAAGCGGAAAAATCGGCGGCGGGGGGGGTTGGCAACTGCTTTTGAAACCGT
>DATELT010000008.1:0-10456 GCA_035276245.1 Chthoniobacterales bacterium | reverse complement strand
CGTCGAAAGTTGGGCGGACAAGAATTTGTAACGATAACCGCAGACCTCAGATTTCATTCATCTTCATGTTTCAATGTTTGCCAAGGTCATTCCTGATTATCTCACCGCCCTTCATCACGAATTGAACGCGCTCGAGCTCTGTAATGTCCGCGATCGGATCGCCGGCAACAGCGACTAGGTCGGCGAATTTTCCCGGCTCAACCGCGCCGATGCGATCCTGCCAACCGAGCATTTCCGCGGCGTTGCTCGTAATCGCCCGAATCACGTCAAGCGAGGGCATCCCCGCCTTGTGCAGTGTCGGAAACCTGGACGCCGTCGCTTGCCCGCGTGTCTTCCCCGGATAGTACCAGCCCATGTCGGATCCGGCTGCGAACTTCACTCCCGACTTCAGAACCCTCTGAACCAGACTGTTGTATTGTTGGTCGTACCGCTCATCGGACTCATCTGCAATCTTCAATCTTGAATTCAGAATCTGCTGAGCCAAGTCGTTGTACCGCTTCTGGTGACGCTCGTCGGCCCAACGCTTAGGTCCCAGCCTTAAAGACTCCACAATGGTGTCCTCGAATTTTCGGGTGAAAAAATCGCCATAGCCCGTAGGTGTGAAGTCGAAAAAAATTCCCTTGTCTCGCATTTGCTTCAGTTGCTCGTCCGTTACCTCGTTGCCGTGCTCGATGCTAGCCACACCGGCATCAATCGCCATTTGGATGCTGCTCTTGAATACCGCGTGGGCGGCAACTCGCAGCTGCTGCCGCTGGGCCTGTTCCACTAGCGCAGCCACTATCGCCGGGGTGAAATCGTCCTCAACGGATACCTTGATAACATCCACGCCATAGTGGCCGTTATCGAGCACTGCTTGCCGAGCCTCGTCGGGGCTGGCTGGTTCCAGAAATTCCTGTTGCAGTATGGCCTTGGCGAGAGCCGGATTCAGGTTTTGTACATACCCATCGTTTGCGTTGTGGGTAATCTTGCGCCCGGACGCCAGAATCCTCGGGCCAGTAATGCGGCCGGCATTGATGGCATCCCGCAGCGCAACGTCCCCCTCAATCCCCGAGTGTCCAAGATTGCGCACCGTGGTGAAGCCGCTCTCCAGGTCTTCTCGCGCCAGTTGAGCACCCATAAGGATCCGCTTGCTTGGCGGTTCAGCAATCTCCAGTATTAGCGCCGGCGCAAAGCTGCCGTTGAAGTGGCGCTCCCATTCGGCGTAGGCCGGCGAAACCGGGTTGGTCAGCAAGTGTGTATGACCGTCGATCAAGCCAGGCAGCAAAGTCGCGCGGGCCAAATCAATGGTCTTGGTATCCGCCGGCACGTGCGTTTGTATTTGCTCGGGTGCACCGACTTCCTTGATCTTGCCGCCTTCAACCAGCACGGCTGCGGGCGAGAGCACGTTTCCAGAACGGGGATCGAGCAATCGGCCGGCTTTTATTAATGTTGTCGGAGAGGGCGACTGGGCTGCCAGTTGTGCAGCGGCGAATATTGCGACGGCGAACGAAGAGATTCGGCTTATGCTCATATGTTCGTTTCGGATGAGATGCACCAGAATCGTTATTGTTCCCGCACCCGAAAAAAGTTGGTTCCCGCGCACTACGTGGAGAATTTTGCTTGTTAGCCGAAACAAGTACGCAGCTGAGGACCTCCGTTTTGGGATAACGGCGGCATGCTCTCGCGTCGCTTTTAGCGAGCGGCCACTAAATGGAAAACGCGCGAACGGACAACTCAATCACGGCGCGTCAATAAGAAGAGATTATTTCAGAGTAATTTCGCGAATGAGCTTGTCGCCTATAACTTCCCGAATCTCCATCCGCTTAACTGCGCCTTCCCGTTGCGCGTCCTCGCCGCCGATCAGTCTATCCGCAATCGAGTCAAGCTTGGCACGCATCCCGTCAAACGCGGTCATGTTCTTGAATTCAATCATTAGAAGAACGTCAAAGTCGTGGGGACTGGAAGCATCTCCAGCAAGATCTTGTAATCCATAACCATGCCTTGCTTCTGTTGTCGTAACAGTTCGCGAAAGACTTCTCACTGATCGGCTTTGGCGGCCCTGCTCTGGTCATAAACCTCACGGATGGCATCGACGACGGCGTCCGGAGCGTCGAATTGCACGTATTCCGAGCTATTGGGCACGAAGATCTGCTTTGCATTCGAAGAGAGAGCCAATAGGCGTGCCTGCGCCAGCTCGATCTGATGCTCGTATTCCAGATGCTTGGGGTCGTGCGCATTCCGTGCGGGCAGAAAGTGCACGGCATGATTGCCCGTCGTGAGGACGCGGATCGGACGGGAGCCCAATGATTGACTGTGTTGCTGGAGCCAAGCCTCGGTTTGAGGCAACTGTTCCCACTCGGAGAGAGCGGCGTCGTAAACGGAGACCTTGGACTGTGCGATCTTCAGCAGCGCGGCATTCAATTCAGGCGAAAACTTGGGTTCGGGCAGCCCGCGAAAGAAGAACTGCACGCAGGTCGGGTCCGGGTGTGCCGCCTCGGCGGCAACGGCGTCGCGGCACTTGCGCAGCTCGGCAATGCCGCTTGCGTTGCTTGCGTGATCTTCATCCTGCATATCTCTTGGTTCAAGGTCGCTCACATCGGGCTCGACGAGCACGAGGCCGGCGGTCTCCGCCATGTACATTTGCGCAAAGGTGCGGGCCGGTTGTCCCCCGGAGGCGTTTCCCACTAGGATGTATGGTCCCGCGATTCCGGCGTTGTGCAGTGCCTGATGCAGTTCGTTCGCGAGGCGAACGTTTGTGCGCGGCATTGGTCCTGGATCGCTAAAGCCCGCGCCGGCGTGTTCGTAGACGCAGGCACGAGTCCAGGCCGCGATCCTCGGCAGCACGGTCGCCCAGACTGGCGCCCAATCCCCGAACGTGGATTCGAATACGACCGCGGGCGAACCAGCGCCCATGCAGATAAAATTCAGCCGGGCGCCATCGCCGGCGGAGACGAGTCGTCCGGGATGCGCATAGATCGTGTCCCCCGGAACCGTGCTCGCCACGCCTGGAAAGGCCGTACATACGGTGATGCAGGCAACGAGAATCGGGGATCTGTTCATAGTTATTGTCTTTCGTCTCTTGCTTTGTTGCGCAGTTTCCTGCAATTGCGATTCATATTCATTTCCCAGTCGTTGATTAGATGCAGCAGAATCTTGATTGTTCCCGACGGATGAAGAATTTTTTCAAACTCCGTTACCCACATATTCATGAAACCGCCTGTTGTTTGTCTCCGTCGGCGGGAACAAATGCGCGGCCGAGGACTCCAATTTTGGGATAACGGCGACATGCCCGCCGACCTTGAATTTGAAAATCTTGTGAAACTTTACTATCGGGATCTGTATCGGTTTGGTTTGAGTTTGACCGGAAACGAAGCCGACGCAGCTGATCTGACCCAGGAGACTTTCTACATTTGGGCGAACAAAGGTCATCAGCTCGAAAAGGCCGCGAGTGTGAAAGGTTGGCTCTTCACGACGTTGCACCGCGAGTTTCTCAAAAGCTGTCGTCGCCAAAATCGTTTTTCAAACAAATCAATCGACGAACGCACGGAGGATTTGCCGAATGTGCCGGCGGACTGTGCAGAGCGAGCTGATTCGCAAACGTTGCTTCGCTTTCTGGACGAAATCGCCGAAGATTTTCGGGCGCCGCTTGTGCTCTATTATATGGAAGATTTGTCCTATAAAGAAATCGCCGATGTCCTGGCGCTTCCCCTCGGAACAGTCCAATCACGTATCGCACGCGCAAAAATTCAGCTTTTGCGCCGATTGAGTGAAACGAATTTGCCGCTTGAGGGGGCCAAATGAATACGCGCGAAGCCAAAGAAATCCTCCTTCTCTATCGCGGAGCGATCGACGATTCCGATCCGCAATTTCACGCCGCGCTAGACTACGCGCACAACGATCCGGAGCTCGGCGAGTGGTTGCGTGAGCAAACCGACTGTTACGATACAATCCGGGCGAAGCTTCACGCGATTGAGCCGCCGCCCGGCTTGTCCGAAAAAATCGTGCGGGAGCGGCCGATTCCATTTCCGCACAAATGGCCAGGTGTGGTTCGGCTCGCTGCAGCAATCGTCATTTCTGCCAGTCTTACCGCGCTGCTCCTGAAATGGTCGGATCGGCGCAACGCTTTCGCGATCGGTGCCCAGGAAATTCTCGTGACTGGCGAAGTGCTCGATATGACTTGCTACATCGCCAACAACTCGAGCGGTCCCGATCATGCCGAGTGCGCGAAGATATGCATTAGAAGCGGAGAGCCTGCCGGAATCAAAACTCGAGATGGCAAAGTTTATTTGCTGACCGGCGAGCCCGGCTATTCGGTGAACGAAGAGTTAGCGAACTACGCCGCTCAGATTGTCACAATTAAAGGAAAGCGAACCGTGCGCGACGGCTTCTCGCAGCTTCAAGTCAAAGAAATCCGAAAATTTTAAAGAATCGTGCTTCGCTTCTTTGAGCAAACTAGCAATTGCATCAGACTGCTTTCCAGCTTTCCTGCGCTCTTAAAAAATGACTGAGAAGAAACGCTTTCGCGTCTTTGCTACTTCACGCATCGGAGATGCCGCGGAAAACCTGCTGCAAGAGCGCGGTTACGAGCTCGAAGTTTTTCAAGGGCCCGAAGCGCCGCCGAAGAAGTTAATCATTGAGAAAGTGAAACACGGCATCGACGGCTTAATTACGACGCTTCGCGATCCGATCGACGCGGAGGTTTTCGAGGCGGGAAAGGGGACACTTAAGGCCGTGGCCCAAATCGCAGTTGGATTTGATAACATCAACCGCGCGGACGCTAACAAATATAAGATTCCATTCACCAACACCGCAGATGTGCTGACGGAAGCAACGGCCGAGTTCGCCTTTTTCATGATGGGTGTGCTAGCGCGCAAGATGTGGCAAAGCGAGCGGCTGGTGCGCGAACAAAAATGGCCGTCGTGGCATCCGTTCCTGCCATTTCTTGGTGACGAGGTTACGGGTAAGACCATCGCGATTATCGGGACCGGAAGGATCGGTCTGGCAATGATCAAGAAATGTTCCGGGTTCGACATGAATATTCTGTGTTATGACCCCGCCTATCATAACGACGCCTTCATCGCTTCGATCCAGGCGCTGCTAGATCTGCGGCAGACCCACGGTATTCAGAAAGAAAAGACTTATATTAGGTACGTCGAGTTCGAAGAGGCATTGCGAGGAGCTGATTATGTGAGCATCCACGTGCCGTTATTGCGCAAGGGCGAGACGGACAAACCGACGTATCACCTCATCAACGAGAGAACGCTGAAGCTAATGAAACCGACGGCATATTTGATAAACAGTTCACGTGGAGCAGTGGTGGATGGGAAAGCGCTGGCGCAAGCATTAAAAGACAATGTCATCGCCGGTGCTGCGCTTGACGTTTTCGAAAAAGAGCCGTTGCCGGCTGATTCGCCCCTGCTTGACCCGGAAATCGCGGATCGGGCACGGCTATTTCATCACTTCGCCAGCGGCGCGCGGATTACACGGCTCTCAGTCGATCCCGACAAAGGCATGGCGGGACGCACGGTGCAGGGATTAATGGACGTTTTGGAAGGGAACTACGGCGGCGACCCGAGCAAAATGCCATATGTGGTGAATAAGGAAGCGTTCGCGGCCGCGCCGGAAAAAGCCTAAACCATCAAATCGAACGGCCTCAGGGCGATTTTACTCGGGACGGACGGGGTCTGAGACGTCGAATTTGAGATTTGTTTTCGCGTCTCTCCTTGACAGCTTAGGAAAGAGAGTGATAATCTCCTAATTATCTTAGGAGATAAGCATGAGCAATGAGGCCGAACTGCTTCCGGGCACACTCGATCTTCTTATTCTAAAAGCGGTCTCGCTCGGCCCCCTTCATGGCTACGGAGTTCTCTTGCGCATCGAACAAATTTCCGGACGCGCCTTGCTCATCGAACAGGGAGCTCTTTATCCGGCGTTATTTCGTCTGGTCCGCCAGGGTCTGTTGAAAGCCAGTTGGGGAAAATCGGACAACAATCGGCGCGCGAAGTTTTACGAACTCACGTCAAGGGGGCGGAAGCGTCTACGCGAGGAAACCGACGGATGGAACCGGCTGGTCGCAGCAATTGCTTCGGCACTCGCCGCACAACCGCAAGAAACATGATGTTTGCCTATTTTCGGTCTTTAGCTGCGCGTTTTCTTAGTCGTTCTCGGATCGAACATGAAATGGACGAGGAACTGCGTTCACATATTCAGCTGCGTGCCGATGACCTCGAAAGGAGCGGATTGAGCCGGAAGATAGCGGAACGCCGGGCGCGCGTTGAATTTGGCAATCAGGAAAACTTCAAAGAAGAATGTCGCGAGGCGATCGCGGGCAATTTCATCGACACCCTGCTTCAGGATATTCGGTTCAGCGCTCGAATGTTGCGCAAATCGCCGGGCTTTACGGCAATCGTTGTTCTGACGATGGCATTGGGGGTAGGCGCGACCACGGCCATCTTCAGCGTCATTGACGCCACTCTCTTGCATCCGCTGCCGTATCCACATTCGGAGCAGCTGGTGCAGATTGTCGATGATCTTCCCGGGGTCGGGGCAAAGGAAGTCGGCATGTCCGTACCGGAATGGAAAGACCTCGAAAGCTCTGGCATTTTCGAACACGTATCACCAATCGGAGGCGGAGATGTTAATCTCACAGGATCGTCTCAGCCGGCGCGAATCGCCTTTCTTAACGTCCCGCCGAATTATTTTGCGTTGCTCGGCGTTCAGCCGGAATTGGGACATTCATTCAATCCCGAGGACAAAACGCCCGGATTTACACTCGAAGTTTTGATCAGCGATGGCCTATGGAAGCAAGCCTTCGGCGGCGATCCACATATCCTTGGCAGGAGTTTGCGCCTCGACAATGATCTGTATCGCGTGATCGGCGTCATGCCGCCAAATTTTCACGACCCGTTAAGAACAACGCGGCAGCGCAAGACCGATCTCTGGGCAGCATCCGGTTTCTCCGCGCCCCCAGCCCCGGATCCGGTGCGGAATCTACGCTTCTTAACCGAGGCCATCGGCCGGCTCAAACCCGGTCTGACGATTACAGAAGCGCAAAGCCGGCTCGACGCACTTGTTGCGGCGCTGCAAAAACAGTTTCCCGCTGATTATCCGGCAAAGAGTCAATGGACCATTCGCGTGGTGCCGCTCCTAGCTAGTGTGGTCGGAAATGTTCGAGAGTCATTGATTCTTCTGTTTGGCGCTGTCGGGTTGGTTCTCCTGATCGGCTGCGTGAATATTGCAAATCTCTTGCTTGCTCGAGCTAGCGCCAGAGGAGGCGAGATGGCAATCCGTCGAGCATTGGGCGGTTCGCGAAGGCGGCTGATCCAGCAACTGTTGACCGAGAGCGTTCTTCTTTCTTCAATCGGCGGGATAACCGGTCTGGCCATTCTTCTCGGCGCGAAGGAATTTCTGTTGCGGCTCGTGCCGGAGAGCCTGCCTCAAGTCAATGCGATTTCGATTAGTTGGAGCGTTTTATTGTTCGCGCTTCTCACGTCGCTCATCGCCGGTGCAATTTTCGGCTTGGCTCCCGCGCTGCAAGCCGGGCGATCGGATGTCGCAGATATCCTCAGACTGGAAAGTCGCAGCTCGACAAGCTCCAGGGAACAAGCGCGAACCCGGCGTGTCCTCGTGGTGTCGGAATTCGCTCTCTCTTTGGTGCTGATGATTTTGGCCGGACTGTTACTCCGAAGCTTCTGGGATTTGCTGAAGGTGCGTCCGGGATTCGAACCCCATAACCGAATTGCGGTTCGCACATGGTTGCCGGTCCCGAACGACCCAAAGACTGATATTTATGGGACGCCTGCTCAGGAGGCCCCATTGTTGCGAGAGATACTTCGACGCGCCAAAACGCTGCCGGGAGTTGAAGAGGCGGCAGTCGGAAACGTGGCCTCTGTTCCGTTAGGTCATGACAGAAATAATTTAAATCCATACCCGTTCATTCTAGAAGGTCATGAAATTTCAAGAGACCAGGCGCCAGTGGTCTACGGATCCCTTGTCACACCGGAATATTTTCATTTCATGCAAATCCCGTTATTGCGAGGCCGTTCGTTCACCGACTTGGACAACGACAAGGCGCCGCCGGTTGTGATGATCAATGACGCGATGGCGAAGACGTTTTGGCCAAACGCTGATCCAATCGGCCAGCGATTTAAGTTGCCGGTTGCGGGGCAGGCCAGCACGTTCGCATGGAACACCATCGTAGGCGTTGTGGCGGATGTGCGAACAGAGTCGTTAGCGCAAGCGAGCATTCCGCAATTCTATTTCAGCGCTTACCAAAGAAGGCCCAGAGACTTAGCAATATTTTTGCGCGGCCGCATCGACCGCGGCACGATTGAAGCAAAACTGCGCGAGCAGGTGCAATCGATCGATCCCGAACTTCCAGTATTCGGGGTGCAGACCCTCGACAACGCAGTGTCCGAGTCTCTCGCCCAACGGCGATTCTCGGTGAACATGGTGGGGCTATTTGCGCTGACCGCATTGCTGCTCGCAGCAATTGGAATTTACGGAGTGATTTCGTACATCGTCGGCGAACGAACACACGAATTCGGCATTCGCCTCGCGCTTGGTGCTGAAAGGAAAAACATACTGCAGATAGTCATGCAGCAGGGTCTGCGGATGGCAGTTGTGGGCGCGGCTATCGGAATCGTTGGGGCGCTGATCGTTTCGCGGTTCATGGCAACCCTTCTCTATGGCGTCGCGTCCGCAGATATTTTAATATTTGGAGGGGTGGCGCTGCTTTTCATCAGTGTTGCTCTGGTCGCTTGCTATCTCCCCGCACGTCGTGCGACGAAAGTGGATCCGATAGTTGCCCTTCGTACCCCATGAGCCAGTCGTCCTATCGCGCGAAAACAGCTGTGGAGAGGTACGAATCCTTATAACAATGAGTGCTCTAGCTTATTTTCGTTCTCTCGTCTCGCGCTTTTTCTATCGCTCCCGAACCGAACGCGAAATGGAAGAGGAGCTTCAGTCGCATATCGATTTGCGAACGGTCGAGCTGCAACGGTCCGGATTGAGCGCCATGGAAGCCCGACGCCGAGCGCGAATTGAATTCGGTAGCCCGGTGCGATTCAAAGAGGAATGCCGCGAGGCGATCGCCGGAAATTTCATCGATATTCTGATTCAGGATGTGCGGTTCAGCTTCCGCATGTTGCGGAAGTCACGCGGGTTCACTGCGATTGTTGTGCTGACGATCGCGCTCGGCATCGGAGCAACCACGGCAATCTTTAGTGTCGTTGATGCGACATTGCTAGAGCCGCTTCCGTATCCGCAATCCCAACAGCTTGTCAGCATTCAGGCGGATTTGCCGGCTATTGGCGCGCACGACGTCGGAATGTCGCAACCAGAATTGCAGGACTTTCAGCAGGCTGGAATTTTTGAATACGTGTCACCAGCGTGGTTCGACGAAAACAATCTGACTGGCTCAGCTCAGCCGGCGCGGGTGCGCATCGTTAGTGTGGCGCCGAGTTACTTTGCGCTCCTGCGAGCGCAACCTGAACTGGGCCGGACATTCGACCCGCAATACAACTTACCCGGTTATTTGCCGGAGGTTGTGATCAGCAATGCATTGTGGAAACGCTCATTCGGGGGCGACCCGAATATTTTGGACAAAAGCATTCGAATGGATACCGACCTTTACCGGATCGTCGGTGTCATGCCGCCTGGTTTCGATTCACCTGGCCGAAACTCAGAAGAGCGGAACATTGAGGTTTGGGCGGCAACAAGTTTTTACGGACCGCCGTTGCCTGACCATCCGGCACGCAATCGTCGGAATCTTCCGACTCTGATCGCGCGACTAAAACCGGGATTAACGATTGCGGCGGCACAAAGTCAGCTCGATGGGGTCGTTGCGTCGGTGCAAAATCAATTTACCGGCGATTATCCAAACGGGTGGAGAGTCCGATTGCAGCCATTGAAAGAGACCGTGGTTGGCAATGTTCGACAACCATTACTTCTCCTTCTAGCCGCTGTCGCAGTAGTACTGCTGATCGGTTGCGTAAATGTCGCGAATTTATTGCTCGCTCGAGCAAGTGCACGAGCGCACGAGATGGCGATTCGTCGTGCGCTCGGCGCAGGTCAAAACCGGCTGACCCGACCATTGATTACCGAAAGCTTGATTCTCTCGCTCCTTGGCGGAATCGCGGGTATCGGAACTCTTTTCGTCGCCAAAGAGTCACTCTTGCGACTCGTGCCCGAAACATTGCCGCGGCTCAACCAAATCTCGATCAGCTGGAGTGTCTTAATATTTGCGCTGCTGACGTCGATGTTGTCCGGCATAATTTTCGGACTCGCGCCGGCTTTACATGCAAGCCGGTTGGATTTGATTCACGTGCTTAATCAGGAGGGACGCGCTTCGACCGGTTCTGGCGAACGCGTTCGGACGCGTCGAGTTCTGGTCGTAACCGAATTCGCGCTCTCTCTAATATTGATGATTTCCGCTGGACTTCTCCTGCACAGTTTTTGGGACCTCCTCAACGTGCGG
>DATELT010000007.1:0-10990 GCA_035276245.1 Chthoniobacterales bacterium | reverse complement strand
AGGGTTGGTCCGAGATGACTGCCTTCGGCGGTATGATTATAAACCACGTCGAGAATCACTTCGATGCCGGCGGCGTGCAGGTTGTGCACCATCGTTTTGAATTCGGTGACCTGGCCGCCGAGATCACCGCTGCTGGAGTATGCCGCTTCCGGAGCGAAGAAACCGATGCTGTTGTAACCCCAGTAGTTAGAAAGGCCCCGATCAACCAGCCCCTTATCATTCACGTGCGCGTGCACCGGCAACAGCTCGACCGCAGTGATGCCCAGATGTCTGAGATAATCGATCGCCCAGGTGCTGCCGAGTCCCGCATAAGTGCCGCGTAGTTCCGGTGGAACGCCCGGGCACAATTTCGTGAATCCTTTCACGTGCACTTCGTAGATGATTGACTCCGCCAGCGGTCGCCCAATTTTGCGATCGCCACCCCAGTTAAAGGCGTTATCAATCACTACTGCTTTCGGCATTCCCCAGGCGTCATCGCGAAAATCGCGCGTCAAATCTTCCCCCTCGGCGCCGACGACGTAGCCAAACATTTCGTCGCCCCAGTCGACGCGGCCCGCGATGGCCTTGGCGTAGGGATCGAGCAGCAGCTTGGAACTGTTGAAACGCATCCCAATTTCCGGCTCATACGGCCCGGAAACGCGATAGCCGTAAATTTGTCCCGGCCGCAGTTCCGGCAAGAAGATGTGCCATACCTGGTCGGTGTGTTCCGTTACCGGGATACGGACGTTTTCCTCGCGCGCCTCCATACTGTCGAACAGACAGAGATCGACTGAGGTGGCGTGCTCGGAAAAGAGGGCGAAATTTACGCCATTACCTAGCCAGGTCGCGCCGAGAGGGTAAGGATAGCCGAGCCAGGTTTTGATTGGCGTCATAACGGTGGCGAAATATTCCTATTCACTACCCTGCGAGAATGCGCAACGAAGTGGAACTAAAAACTGCATTATCGCCGTGAATAACGCTCCACGCGTCATCCCAAACCGCCTAAAACGGAGAGGGATCTCGCCAAAAGTGTTCGGTCACACAATTTACCATGGTCCCGCAAGGTTCATCGGTGAGATCCTTTGCTTCCACTCAGGATGACACGCGCATTGTGTACCGGGTTCTGCAACGGTTCCCGCGCCACGTCCGGCTCGCGGAGTTCGGCTCCCCCTCAGATGCCAAACGCAACCAGGAAGCCAAATCCGAATTATATATAAGATGAGGTCTTCTATATGCTTCGCGACCGCACTTTTTGTCGCATTCTTGTTCGCGAGTTGCGGCACTAACGTTACTATGCTCGGTCCGGCGCGCCCCGCTATTAGTCCAGCGGCGGTTCGAATCTACCGAGTCCCGCCACGGCACTTCGAACAAATCGCAATCATCAATTCCTCTGCCGGCACCACCTGGATTTTTCCCAATCGTGACTCGCTAGATGAAGCGTTCGTGGATCTGCGCAACGAAGCTGCCGCCCTCGGAGCGAACGGCGTCCTATTGCAGGAAGTTTACGACCAGCCGGTGGGCGGACTTTCGATCGGCGGTGGCGGCTTCGGTTACGGCCATCACGGCTTCTACGGCGGCGGCGGCAGTGTGGGCGGACCCTTGATTAATCGCCGCGTTCAAGCGATTGCGATTTACGTGCGTCGCTAGGGACAGTTACAGATTACCTACGACCTTGTGCGCTTTCTCAACGTCGTCCGGGCGTAAAATCATCAAGCCGTTAGGCGAATTCAAAGTGGCAGCCATGTAGGCGTATTCGATATTTACTTCGGCCTCGCCCAGGCGTTCCGCAATTCGGCCGAGCACGCCCGGATGGTTTTCGGTCTCGATCATTAATACTTCCGTTTCCAACGCCAGCACCCCTCGTTCTCCCAGGAGCATGAGCGCTTTCGTAGGATCGCTCACTACCATTCGCACGACCGAATGATCGGCCGTATCGGAAATGGAAAGCGCGTGGATATTAATTTTCGCGTCCGCCAGTTCTTCGCACACCCGCGCCAGAGCACCGGGCCGATTGCTCAGGAACACCGCGAGCTGGGTGGCGGGTTCAATCTTGATCTTCGGTTTCTCTGCCATACCGACAGAATGCCGCTCCCGGGCCGCGCTGACAATCAAAACGTTGGCTTTGCGACATAGGGCGGTCACCTGACCTCCCGGGCGATTGATGTCAATCGCTCCTATCTAATTATTCCTGGAATCTACGGAACCAGGAATACGGAAAAGCGTCGCCAGGGCAGTCTGTTGCCCATTGCGGCGGATTGACCTCACGATGCGGCCGGACGACGGCGTAGTGCGCATCGATTTTCCCGCACCGCTTTCGCAAATAATTGATCAACTCTTCGCACGCCTCCAATTGACGGCGTGTCGGCTGACCGCGATTGAAATCGCCTACCAGGCAAATGCCGAGCGCGATGTTGTTCAAATAGTCGCTGTGCACGTGCCCGCCGTTGATCTGGCGCCGCCAGCGATCGCCCACTTCGATTTGGCCGTCGCCCGTCGAAGTGCCATTACCGATGACGAAATGATAGGCGAGCCCGTTTTTCATCCGACGAACATGTCGGTGGTAATAATCGAAAATGCGGGCGCTACCCTGTCGCGTGCCGCTGTTGTGCACGACAATGAATTGCCAGCGGCGGCGCATGACCGGCGCCCGGTCGATTTCATTTCGCACAGACCGCGAAAGGTACCGGTAAGTAACTTCGGGTCGCGACCAGAACCACCAGCGACGACGCGGCGTCGGGCTCGGCGGTGGTTCGTAACCCTGATCACCGAGAAATCCAGACTTCTCAACCTCGACCTGCGGAATGGAGCCGGGTGAAATTGATGGCCCAACGGTGGGGACCGGCGTCAACGTAGCGAGCGGTGTCGGCGACGGTGCTATTGGTGTCTCCGACGTTGAAACCGGCTCCGGCGATGGCGACTTCTTTGGTGACGGAGTCGGCGATGCTTTGGATTTCTTTTTTGCCGATGACGCTTTAGCCTTCTTTTTCTTTGCGAGGGTTGGCCTTTTTTTTGGTGTTGGCTTCTTTTTCTTGGGCGACGCTTTTGGCTTGGGGCTTGGCGATTTGCTTGGAGTCGGCGACGTTTTTTCGGAAGCTTCCGGCTTCTCCTCAGATGAAACCTGCGCGGAGACGGGCATGACGGCGAGAACGCTCGCCATTAGCAGCCACAAACAAAAGCGAGCAGCCGCGCACGTCACAAAAAGGGATTTCAGGCGGGCTGAGGCGCCTGAGCAGAATCTTGCAGTGCACGCTCGTGTTCACGGCGCAGAATCGCGTTCAGTTTTCCGCCCAGCAACAGCAACAAACAGGTCAGATACATCCAGGTCAGCAGGATGATAATGGAGGCGAGCGCGTGATAGGTGGGGTTGTAGCGATCATATTTTGCGACGTAGAGTTGAAACAATTTCGTTACCGCGAGCCACCCGATTGCAAACAAAATGGCACCGGGCAGCGCCTGGCGAATGGTAAGGTAATTTTCCGGTGTCAAAAGATAGAGGCCGAGGGCGAGAATAATAAGGGCAATGGCAGTAAATGGGAGATTCAGCGCCGCGACCCATTGTTGAAGCGGAACCTTCAACTGCAGATTTACTTCCGCGATTCCAGCCAGCGTTTCACCGAAAACAACGACATTGAAACAAACAAGAATCGTGATCCCGGACCAGAACAGGAGGAAAAACGAAATGATATATTTCGACCACCAATGTCGGTCCTCCACCACGCCGTGAGTGTGACTGAGAGCGCGGGAGATCGTACTAACGAACATGGTGCCGAAATAGATCCCGGCGAGCAGGAAAACATCAGCGATCCAGCCGCTCGATCCGGTCACCACCACGCTTGCCAGCGCGGAATCGAGAATCTCCTGCACTTTCGGATCGGGCGGCAGAAATGATTCCAATATCGCAAACATCCGATGCAATTTTGCCGGATCAGTTCCGAACAACCCGAGCAGATGCCAGAGAAAAAAGAGGCCGGGTGCGAGCGTGAACAAAAACTGGTAAGCCATTTGCGAAGCCAGCCCTGTCGTGTTGTCGGTGGCCGTTTCCCAAATCATCCGCCGCGTCGTTCTCCCGATCAGTCGCAGCATTCTCATTCCGCCAAGTGTACTTTGCCCGCTGTAATTATCCATTAAACTCCCGCGCCGCCTTCCGCCGTGAAAAAAATCCTCATTCTTACCGCCGGATTCGGCGAGGGCCATAACAGCGCCGCTCGCGGAATCCGCGATGCTCTCGCCCAAATCTCGCCCGAGTCGGCTGTCGAATGCCGCGACCTTTTCGCGGAGGCATTCGGACCAATCAACGAGCTTGTCCGGCGCATGTATCTCTTCACCATCAATCGCGCGCCACACGTTTGGTCTGACGTTTATTCCTGGATCGATCATTACCCGGATTTTCAGCATGGGCTCCGCTGGTTTTCCCTCGCCCGCAACCGTCTGGCGCGGATTATCGAGCATGATCGTCCCGAAATAATCGTTTCGGTCTTTATGCCGTATGCACATTTTCTCGATGAGCTGTATGGACCGGCGAATGGCTCCAACCCCAGACGCATTGTCTGCATTACCGATTCGATCACGATAAATTCGATCTGGTATCGCTGTTCGACCGATTATTTCCTTCTCGCGAATGAGCAAACTGCGGATGTGGTCGCCAACGCCGGCGTCGATCGCGCTTTGCTGCGCGTCTTTGGATTTCCGGTCAGTCCACGTTTTGCCATGCTGCCAAACCGCCCTACCGGTCCGCCGTGGCGGATCTTGCAGATGATAAACGCCGGCCAAACTGTCGCATCCGATCTTACCGGGTTGCTGGCAAGAATTCCGAATACCAAGCTGACCGTCACCGTAGGTCGCGACGAAAAGTTGCAGCGCGGAATTGAATCCATTCGCGATGCTAGCGTCCAGAAATTTACCATTATTGGCTGGACTACAGAACTACCGCAGTTGATGGCTACGCACCATATTCTCGTTAGCAAAGCTGGTGGGGCGACGGTGCAGGAAACAATCGCGGCGGCGTGCCCGATCATCATCAATCAGATCGTGCCCGGTCAGGAGGAGGGAAACGCGCAACTCATTAGCCAAACCAATTCCGGCGCGATCGCCTTCAACAACGATGCGGTAATGGCAACGCTGACACGAGCGTTTGCTGAGGACGGCAACCTGCTGCGCCAATGGAGCGCAAACATCGCGAAAATTAGCCGACCGGCCGCTTCCCTCGAGATCGCGAAATTTTTGTTGGAGCTGTAACTTTGTCGTTACCATCGGAGGGACATGCTTCTGCATGTCCGGGACGCGCGGAAGCGCATCCTTCAGTTTGGATCGCTCGTTCAACGGCGCGCGTGGTTAGCGCCGCGCGTGTCATCCCAGGGCTCAGTCGAAGGGGTCTCGACGATGCTATCTCAGGCTTCCGCCGGTATTGCTCGACGAGGCTGCTCGGAATGACAGATTACCTGCAATGTAGGTCTGGAGAACCTCTAACTCCGCCGAAAGCACAACCAAATCCGCATCCTTCCCAACTGCGATTTCACCTTTGTTGGCGAGACCAGCCTCGCGCGCAGGGTTCCGTGACGCCATTGCGATCACCTCAGGCAAAGGCACCTCGGCCTCGCGCATCATCCTGCGCACCAAATCGATCAGACGCGACGCGCTCCCGGCGAGAACAGGTTTTTCCGCAAGAAAACAGGCGCCGTCTTTCGCAACGCAATTTCTCCCGCCAAGTTGGAACACGCTTCCATCGGCCAAGCCGGCGCCGGCAGTCGCGTCGGTGACCAGACAAATTCCGTCGGCCCCTTTCGTGCAATAGAGCAGTTTCATCAACGCCGGTGAAACATGGTGTTCTTCCGCGATCAACTCACAGCAAATTTTCGGCTCACTCAAAGCGACTTCAAGCAACCCGGCAATTCGTTTTGTCCCGCGTCGCCGGGCCGACGACATGCAGTTAAACGTATGCGTCACATTCCGCATTCCGTTCTCCAAAGCAGCGCGCGCCTCTTCCTCCCAGGCATTGGAGTGTCCGCCGCTAACGACTATCCCTGCTTCGGAAAAATCTCTCATCGCGGTCATCGCTCCTTTTATTTCCGGCGCGATGGTGACCCGCTTGATCACGTCGCGATGTTCAAGAAGGCAGCCAATTAATTCCCGGTTCGCTTCGCAAATGAATTCGAGGTTCTGAGCGCCCGCGTGATCGGGCGAGATAAATGGCCCTTCTACATGTGCGCCCGCAATTGCAGGAATTTGGCCCCGAAGTTTTCCGATTTTCGTCAAAGCGAGAAGGATATCGGGGAAGGCTGCCGTCGCTGTCGTTAGTAAGAGCGAAGTGGTCCCGCCGCTGGCGTGATAATCGCAAATAGCGCGAAATGCCTCCGCCTTCGCCTCCATCGCATCATGGCCGTTGCCGCCATGCACATGCAGATCGATAAAACCCGGCGCCAGAAAATTTCCCTGCAAATCGACAGCATCATTCGCTCCGGCTGCCAGGGAGCCGATTTCCACAATTTTTCCCGCACACACCGTGACCGCCAAATCCTCGCGGATCGCGTCTGGGAAAATGACGCGGGCATTGGTGAAAATCATGGTTTGAACAGTAGCTGAAGTGCGACGCGAACCATACTATTCATCATCGCTTTGCCGAACGGCGGTCATAGACCGCTACATTTGAAATCCGGTCGCGTTAGTTTGCCTTTCTCCCTCAGAACGCGCATCATTTTCTTCTCGATGCATTATGATGTGGCCATTATCGGTGGCGCATTTTCAGGCGCCGCGACCGCGCTGGTGCTGAAACGTCGCCGGCCCGACGCGCGCGTGCTCATCATCGAAAAAACATCGGAGTTTGACCGCAAAGTCGGCGAGTCCACCACCGAGGTTAGCAGTTGCTACATGACGCGCATTCTCGGCCTGACCCATCATCTTGGACATCATCATCTCCCCAAACAGGGATTGCGATTGTGGTGTTCGCGCGATCCTAATCAATCTTTTGACGACTGCGTGGAACTCGGCGCGCGTTACGGAGCGCGGCTCGCCGGTTTTCAAGTCGATCGTGCCACTCTCGATACTTATTTGCTCGAGCAGGCTGCCCAGGCAGGTTGCGAATTAATGCGGCCTGCAAAAGTGACGTCGCTGGAGTTGCACGACGGCGGCGAACAAGTTCTCACTCTGGATTTTCGGCAGCAGCAGCGAACTATTCGCACACGCTGGGTTGTGGATGCTAGCGGACGTGCCGCGATGATTGCACGCAAGCTTGGGCATTTTCGTCCGAATCTTGATCATCCAATCAACGCCGTGTGGGCACGTTTTACCGGCGCGAAAGAATGGGACAGCTACGAATGGCGCGAGAAATTTCCGGAGATGGCGAACGCGTGTCGCACGAGCCGGGAATGGGCCACCAATCACCTCATGGGATATGGCTGGTGGTGCTGGATTATCCCGCTGCGCGGCGGAGATGTCAGTGCCGGCGTTGTTTATGATAGCCGAATTTTCGATCTCCCCACCGGCGCGAATTTGGCGCGGCGCTTGCATAATCATCTCATCTCGCATCCGGTCGGCCGCGCAATCTTTGAGGAGGCGCAGGCAATCGAAGGCGACGTGCACGCGTTTTCGGCGCTGCCGTATTGGAGCGAAAAGGTCTGCGGCGACGGTTGGGCCGCGGTTGGTGATGCGGCGGGATTCCTCGATCCGTTCTACAGTCCAGGGCTCGATTTTTGTTCCTTCACCAGCTATTTCGTGGCCAACCTGCTGGGGTCCAGTCTTGCCGGTGAAAATGTGGCCGCGCTGCTTGAGTACTACAATGTGCAATATCCGACGACTTATCGGCGATGGTTCAAAGCCCTTTACCAGGACAAGTATTTTTTTATGGGCGAAGCCGACCTGATGGCAGCAGCGCTGCTCCTCGATGTCACCTTTTATTTTGTTGGTCTGGTTCGTCATGTTTATCGCGATCCCGAGTGCGCTTTCCAGCGTTTGCCGTTTCAGGGCCTGCCAGGACGAATCGCCTCAGCCATGATGAGGTCTTACCAGCGGCGTCTCGTGGCGCTGGCCAAAAATCGCGCCGCGGCCGGGCGCCAGGGGGAGATTAATTCCGGCTGGCGCGAACTCTACGACGGCTTCGTTCCCGATTTTCGTTTGCGCAAACAATTCGCTCAGGGCCTGCGAAGATGGTGGAGCGCCGAGTTCAAAAACCTCTTTCTCTCAACGCACCGTGCCGCCGCCGCCACTACTGCCGCCACGACCGCGCACCCCTCCGAAGCTTAAGAACAATCAAAAGAGCGAGCCAGGTCTTGCTCAACGCATTCCTCGACTTCGCTTACGATGACGGCGAAGATTCGCCGCGATGCTGGCGTATTTCGTCGATAATTTCGATCCCTTTATTTTCCGGCTTTGGGACAACGTCGGTCCGCGCTGGTATGGATTCGCCTACGTGCTGGCGTTCGTTTCCGCGTATTTCGTGGTGCGCTGGCTCTCGAAGCGCGGTTACTGCGATTTGCCACCGGAGCGGGTGAGCGATTTCATCACCTGGACCGCGCTCTTCGGAGTGCTGATCGGTGGTCGCCTCGGTTACGTCCTTTTTTACAGGCCGGAAATGCTTCGCGATCCGCTTTCGATCCTTCGGGTTTGGGAAGGCGGCATGGCCAGTCATGGCGGCATGATTGGTATTCTCGCGCTCAGCTTTTACTACGCGCGAAAGCACAAGCTTCCGTGGACAAACTTGGGCGACGCCCTGGTCGTGGCTGCGCCGATCGGATTGTTCTTTGGCCGATGCGCGAATTTCATCAACGGCGAACTCTACGGACGGCCGACCAATATTTCGTGGGCGATGCAGTTCCCAAAAGAACTTCTCGAAAATTCGTTCGAAAGGGAGCGAGCGGTTGCGGCGGCACAGAAAATTGACCCTGGCCTAGTTGATCCCGACACAATAATCCAGGCCGCGCGTCATAATTCGCAACTAAATCAGGTACTCCAGGGTATCCTGACGCCGCGTCACCCCTCACAACTTTACGAAGGGTTTTTCGAAGGGATCGTTCTTTTCGCGATCGTCTGTTTCGTCCGCACGCGAATGCGCCAACCAAACGGCGTCCTCACCGGCTTATTTTTCATTTTCTACGGGATCTTTCGGATCGTCTGGGAAAATTTTCGCGAACCAGACGCGCCGCTGGTAGGCGCCTTCACCCGCGGACAATTCTTTTCCTTTTTCCTGCTTGCGATCGGAATTGCATTTGTTGTGGTCGCAAAATTGCGGCCGACGTTTCCAAAGAGAATGCCATGATCAATGACTAATGCTTCCGAACACATGCCCTTCATTCGGATTTAGTCATTTCTTCGCCCTTCGTCATTCACCCCCAAGTCTCACTTTCGTTTTTTGAGAATCAGCATTAATAGTCTGCCCGGGTGAAGCAGAGATGTTCGTGTTAGCCACTGGCGGTTTGCTTTTCGCTTTCGAACACGCAACCATTGCCGGCAAAATCGTTCTCCTCACCCTCGCGATCGGCTCGATTTTCAGCTGGTCGGTCATGCTAACAAAAATGCGCGTGATCCGGTTCGCGCGAAAACAGACCCTGCGTTTTCTGGAAGCATTCCGGCAGGACCGGCAGCCGTTGCGTTTGTACGAACGCAACGCGCGCTTTACCGGCGCTCCTCTTTTCAAGGTCTACCGCGCCGGCTGCGAGGAACTCGCCTTCCATTTGCTCGGCTCCGCCGAAGTGGACGAAACCTTTCGTGCTCGGCTCGGTATCGCCGACAAAATTTCGCCGGCGCAAATGAACGCGGTGCGCGCAGCGATGGAGCGAGCTGTTGGGGAAACCGCGCTCGAACTCGAATCGCAAATGATTTTGCTTGCGACGGCGGTCAGCGGCGCCCCGTTCCTCGGATTGCTCGGAACGGTCTGGGGTGTGATGGATACGTTCACCGACGTGGCGGTGGCAGGCTCGCCCAACCTGACGACGATGGCTCCCGGAGTTTCGGGTGCGCTCATCACTACCGTCACTGCTCTCTGTGTCGCGATTCCGGCAATGTTTGGTTACAATTTTTTGGTCACGAGCATTCGCGGAATGATCGTGCAGATGGATAATTTCGCCGCTGAACTCGCCTCCGAGTTCGAGCACAAATACGTCGAGCACAATGCGCGCGAAGCAGACTTCGCGCGGAGAAGTTAAATATAAAACAGTTACAATATTACAAAGGAAAGGCAGCACGGATTAATAGCGCGGCCTGCCCACTCTTTTAACTTTTCACCTTTTAACTTTTTTTAACGTCCGCGAGAGCGATGAAGCGCTACTCCAACCGCAGCAATTTTTCGACCCTGAGCGAAATCAACGTCACGCCGTTGCTCGATCTTGCCTTCGTGCTCCTGATCATTTTCATGATCACCACACCGCTGCTCGAAAACAGTATGAACCTTGTCATTCCTTCAAGCAGGGCGGCCAATCCGCCCGTAAGCAAGGCGCAGGTCCAGACGATTTCGATCGATCGCGCCGAAACGATCAGGATCAACGATGAACTCGTGAATGCCGAGTCTTTAACCGCACGATTGTTGGAGCTGAAACGGACGAATCCCGAAGTTGCCATCGTCATTCGGCCTGATCGCGAGCTGCCGGTGCAGAAATTAGTAACGCTGATGGATTCGTTGCAGCGCGCCCAGATCACTAAGGTCGGCATCGCAACCAAAGCCGAAGCGAAGTAAAAATGCGCTGCGACGCACGTTTCTGGCGGAACGTCGCTCTGATAACCCTCCTTCATGTTGTGGCTTTGATAGCGCTCTTGCGCTGGGCTGGCGCATCGAAAATCGAGAGTGCCCAGGAGATTACATGGCTCAGCGCCGACGAGGATACGAGCGCTTCCGTTGATTCGCCAAAACCGGAAGAAACGCCGACACCGGAGACGCCCGCTCGGCCGGAAGAAAATCAATCGCTGGCTGCGCCGGCGAAAAGTGAGATCCAACTTCCGGCCGATACTTCTCATCCGACTCCGTCGGCTAGCACGACCCCCAAACCGTCGCCAAAAGCGTCGCCCAAACCCAGTCCGAAGAAAAAGA
>DATELT010000006.1:0-12480 GCA_035276245.1 Chthoniobacterales bacterium | reverse complement strand
TTCCTTCGAGTCATATGGCTGCAAAAAAAAGTCCGCGATCGCGAGGACGCGATCGGCGGACACACGAGACGCGTGCGCAACCCGACCCGGTGGCGCGCAGGCCGGGACAATTCCTCCCTTTTGGCTTGCGCCTGCCACGCTACTCGCGAGCATAATCGCACACCCACGCTATGGCTTTTACGACGCGCGAAATTGAAAATCCTGATCCGGTGACTCGCCTGGTCGCAGCGGATGCGGCGATTCGCAACCAACAAGCGGAACAATCAGACGACATCGGAGAAAAGATGGTCATTAACATGGGGCCGTCGCATCCCGCCACCCACGGAGTCCTGCGACTCGTCCTCGAGCTCGACGGCGAGATCATTACCAAAGCGACGCCGGACGTTGGTTTTCTCCATCGCGGCGACGAAAAAATCGCCGAGAACATGCAATACAACCAGTTCGTTCCCTACACCGATCGTCTCGATTACCTTGCGCCGCTATCGAACAACGTCGCGTATGCCCTGGCAGTGGAAAAATTGATGGGCTGGGAAATTCCACCGCGCGGGAAAGCGATTCGTGTCATTTGTTGCGAGCTCGCGCGCATTTCCGCGCACCTCATGGGCCTGGGAGCGATGGCGCTCGATCTTGGCGCCATGACCGTGTTTCTCTATACGTTTGAAGAGCGAGAAAAAATCTACGATTTATGTGAGCTGCTAACCGGCGCGCGTTTCACTACCAGTTATACTCGCGTGGGCGGACAAATCCGCGATCTGCCTATGAATTTTATCGCGCAACTGGAAAAGTTTCTCGAGACTTTCGGCCCCAAGCTCGATGAATGCGACAATCTCCTCACTCGCAATCGCATTTTTGTCGATCGCACCCGCGACATCGGAGTGATTCCGCCCGATCGCGCCATTGCCTACGCTCTCTCCGGCCCGAATTTGCGCGGCAGCGGAGTTGAACACGATCTACGACGGAAACATCCTTATCTCGATTACGACCAATACGACTTTGAAGTGGTCATGGGAACGACCGGCGATTGTTACGACCGCTATCTTGTCCGGATTGAAGAAATGCGGCAGAGCGCAAAGATTTTGTCGCAGGTGATCGACAAGCTGCCGAGTGGCCCGATCAATGTCGCCGATTGGAAGAACATGCTGCCGCCAAAATCGCGCGTGCTGACAAAGATGGAAGAATTAATCCATCACTTCATGGTCGTGACCGAAGGATTGAAAGCGCCACCCGGTGAAATTTACTTTGCGGCGGAGAATCCGAAAGGCGAGCTCGGTTTTTATATCAACAGCCGTGGCGGCGGCGTTCCGCACCGGTTGAAAATTCGCGCGCCTTCGTTCGTCAATCTCAGCATTCTACCGGAATTGCTGCCGGGTTGTATGATGAGCGATGTGGTAGCGATTTTAGGCAGTCTGGATTTCGTGATGGGAGAATGCGATCGATGAAAATTATCTCAATAGCCTTCGTGGCAATCCTGGTTTTGGCGGCGTGCAATCGCAATACTTTGACTGGATCGAAACTGACCCTCGATAATTACAACCAGATTACGACTGGCATGAGCAAAGCGCAGGTGGAAAAAATCCTGGGTCCTGCAACATCGATGGAAGCCAAGGATATGATCATTTTTAAGAAGACGACCTGGCGTTATGAAGAGGGGGACAAATTTGCTGTGGTTACATTCAAGAACGACGAAGTCGATAGCAAGGATACCAATCTCGGCCGATGAAGGGCGGTCGTCTCCAATGCGTCTGGCTTGCTTTTGGCGCACTGTTTTTCTCTTGCACGGGCGAGCGTCTTACCCCGGCCAATGTCGATCAAGTCACCGAAGGAATGAGCAAAAAACAGGTGGAATCGATCCTTGGACCGCCGACGAGTGTCGAAACCAAGGATTTTATGCTGCTCAAGCGCACTACCTATATCTATCGGCAATCCAATGGCTCGGTCACGGTGTTGTTTAAGGACGACAAGGTGGCGGCAAAATCGAGCACCCTGCCTCCTAAATAAGCGAGCGAAAATGACGGCGGCGAAAATTCCGGCTGAATTAAAGCGGCAGGTAAACGCCGCCATCGCACAATATCCGGCGGAGCATAAACGCAGCGCTGCCTTGCCCCTGTTGCATCTCTGGCAGGAACACTTTGGCTTCATTACCGATGAGGGTATCAAATGGATTGCGGAAAAGCTCGAGCTGCAACCGATCAATATTCTCGAGCTGGTGACTTTTTATCCGATGTTGAGGCAAAAAAGGGCGGGCAAAACTCATATTCGCGTCTGCCGGACACTGAGCTGCGCCATGGCGGGCGGTTACCGCCTGATGGAAAACCTTTCCGCGAGTGCGGGTATTGTCCGGGAAGGTAACAGAATTCACAACCCAGTTCTGCTTAGCTCGGATGCAAATATCAGCATTGAGTTTGTGGAATGCCTGGCCAGCTGCGGCACGGCCCCCGTGTGCATGGTTAACGATGGTTTGCACGAAAATGTCGACCCCGATTCCGCTGCCGATCTTCTTCGCCCTCAACGCTCAACCCCTAACCCTCAACCATCTTCTCCGCATTCTCTCGAGCGCAGGCTCATCTTCAAAAACATTGGCCGCAAAGATTGGACCACCGACATCGATTGTTACCTTCGCGACGGCGGCTACGAGCAGTTGAAAAAAGCCGTGACAATGTCGCGCGTCGATATCCTTAACGAGGTTAAGACTTCAGCTTTACGCGGGCGAGGGGGAGCCGGGTTTCCCACCGGGGTGAAATGGAGCTTTGTCAAACCGGACGAAAAGAAGCCGATATACCTGATTTGTAATGCCGACGAATCGGAGCCGGGGACGTTTAAAGACCGGTATATTATTCATCAGGATCCGCACCAGTTACTCGAAGGCATCCTGATCTCCTGTTATGCTCTCAATGCCCATACTGCCTATATATATATAAGGGGCGAGTTCCCGGAAGGGGCGAAAATCCTCGAGCGCGCCATTGAGGAAGCGCGGGAGAACAACTTTCTCGGTAAGAACATACTCGGATCGAAGTTTGACGTCGAAATCTACATTCATCGCGGTGCCGGGGCCTATATTTGTGGCGAGGAAACCGGGCTGATCGAATCGCTTGAAGGCAAACGCGCCTATCCCCGGATAAAACCGCCGTATTTCCCCGCGGTGCTAGGCCTTTACATGTGTCCGACCATCGTCAACAACGTCGAGACGCTCTGCCACGTGAAGCACATCATCGCCATGGGGGGAGCGGAATATTCCAGACTCGGTCGTCCCGGAAATACTGGTACCCGGATTGTTTGTGTCAGCGGCGACGTGGTACGGCCTGGTTATTTTGAGATCGAGGTGGGCAAAGTAACCATGGGCCAACTAATATATGAAATGGCAGGTGGAATGAAGTTCGGCCGCGAACTTCGAGCGGTTATTCCCGGCGGAAGCTCGGCCAAGGTCCTACGCGCAGACGAGCGTTTCAAAATAAAGCAAAAACAACCGGATGGCTCGACTATGGAGCGTGAAATTTCCATCGATGAAATCCCGATGGATTTCGATTCCCTCGCCGCCTGTGGATCAATGGCGGGCTCTGGCGGCGTCATCGTTTTGGACGATTCGCGCGATATGGTCTGGGCACTCAATAACATTAACGAGTTTTATGCCCACGAGTCGTGTGGACAATGCACCCCCTGTCGTGAAGGCGCGCTTTGGATGAAGAAAATCACCGATCGAATGTTACTTGGCGGCGGGGTGATGCAGGACCCGACGACGTTAAAAACGGTCGCAGATAACATTGCCGGCCGCACCATCTGCGCATTCGGCGAAGCTTGTGCCTGGCCGACTCAAAGTTTCGTCGAGAAGTTTCCGGAAGATTTTGCCGCCCGCGCAACCAAATCCGCGCCACCGCCATTACCGCCGGAATATACGCCTGAGGAACTTATCGCTGAAGAACAGATTCCTACCGTTCCACTGGCGCATAATCCCGGTTGGGAAAAAGCCGGCGCCTCGGGGGTGGTGTGAATTATGAATCTTCTCTTTCATACTCATGCTCCTGCTCAAAATCATGCTCGACCTGCTTCGATCATGAGCAGGACTATGAGCAAGAGCAGAAGTGGGAGTAGGATGTAATGGCTGAGAAGCCGCCACTCGTTAATGTCCAGATCGATGGAGTCTGGCATCAATTTCCCAAGGGTACTCGAGTGATTGAAGCATGCGCGAAGGTCGGATCCTACGTTCCGCGCTACTGTTACCATCCGAAACTCAGTTCACCCGGAAATTGCAGGATGTGTCTGATCGAAATGGGCCTGCCGCGCATGGGGCCGGACCGGAAGTTCGAATTGGGTGCGGATGGCAAACCGGTGATCAATTGGATGCCGCGCCCCCAGATTTGTTGTGCGCAGGATGTCGCTGAAGGAATGGGCGTCCGCACCAGTTCGGCGCTAGTCGAGGAATGCCGGCACGGTGTCATGGAATTCCTCCTAATCAATCATCCGCTCGATTGCCCAATCTGCGATCAGGCCGGCGAATGTCGCCTTCAGGAATTCAGTGTTGAATACGGGCGCGCCGATTCGCGTTTTCTCGAGAACAAAGTCAAGAAACCAAAGCGAGTGTGCCTTGGCTCGCGCGTTACTCTCGACGACGAGCGCTGCATCTTGTGCTCGCGTTGCATTCGATTTTGTCAGGAAATCGCGAAAGACGACGTCCTAGGTTTTACCGAACGAGGCGGCCATACCATTCTCACCGCGCACCCCGACAGGCCGCTCGAGAATAACTATTCGCTTAACACCGTCGATATCTGTCCGGTCGGCGCGCTCACTTCTTCACATTTTCGGTTCGAAATGCGGGTCTGGTTCTTGAAAGAAACCAAAAGCATCTGCACCAGTTGCGCGACCGGCTGCAACACCATTATTGGGTCCCGCGAAGATCTCATTTATCGACAAACCCCGCGCGAGAACGTTGCAGTTAATTCCGTTTGGATGTGCGATTATGGGCGGCTCAACTTCGAATACCTAACGAATCCTGAACGATTACTTGAGCCTGAAGTGTTTGGCGGCGACAAATTGCAACCCGTCGATTGGAAGACGGTGATTTCCCATACCGCTCGGCAGCTCCAGCATTTCACCGGCTGGGACATCGCCATCGTCGCCTCGGGTCGAATGACGAACGAGGAGCTTTGGTTGACTGCGCGGTTGGCGCAACATTTGAATGTCTCGCTCATCGATATCGTTCCGAGGAAAGGCGAGTGGGATGATATTTTACTGAGCCAGGATCGAAATCCCAACACCAATGGCGCGAAATTGATTCTGGGCTTGCAGAGTAAACCCGGAGCGAACCTCGAAGCCATTGCTTCCGCTGTGGCGGAAGGCCGCGTTAAATCGCTCGTCGTGCTCGGCGAGGACCCAACGAAATTCGGAATACCGATCGAGCAATTAAAACGACTGCCTTCTTTAATTGTGATCAACATCTTGCGCAATTCCTCCACCGCCCATGCTACCGCTATCTTGCCGTCAGCCGCTTATGCAGAAAAACGCGGCTCGATGATTAATGGTCGGGGCCGCTTGCAGCGATTAAATCAAGCCGTCCGGCCGCCCGGTCAGGCTCGGCAAGATTGGGAAATCTTACGTGACCTCCTGCAGGAATTGACCGGCAGTAACGGTCTTGGTTCGGTCGAAGATGTCTTTCGGAAAATGTCGGAGTCAATCCCGCAATTCGCCGGCCTGAGCTTGAGCAGAATTGGCGATCTCGGGGTGAAAGTGATGGTCACGCCTGAAGATTCCACCAGTCCAATGCCGCCCGGCGAACCGGTCGACGAAGAAATTATTGAGCTGCCGGCGTTGCACGCAACCAAATGAATCCGACCACGTTTTTCATTTTGACGACCCTGCTGAAAATCGTCGGCATCGTTTTTGTCGTGATTCTGCCAATGGTTTCCTATGCGGTTTACGCCGAACGAAAGGTCAGCGCCGTGATTCAGGATCGGCTCGGACCGAATCGCGTCGGTCCCGCCGGGCTCTTTCAACCGATCGCCGATGCCATGAAATTTCTCCTCAAGGAAGATTTCACCCCGGCGCACGTGAACAAATTCTACTATTGGCTTGCGCCCTGTTTGGCAATGGTGCCGGCGATCACCACCATCGCAGTGGTGCCCTTTGGCAGCACGTTGTTCGGAGTTCCGATGGTAATTGCCGATGTCAACGTTGGCGTGCTTTTCATTTTTGCGATCGCGTCGCTCGGTGTTTATGGGATCGTCATTGGTGGTTGGGCCTCGAACTCGAAATATCCCTTTCTCGGTGGAGTGCGTTCAACTTCGCAGATGATCTCGTACGAACTCTCGTTAGGTCTCGCCGTCATCCCGATCTTCCTTCTTATCGGCAACCTGCGGCTAACGGAAGTTGTACGATACCAGATCGATCATGGATGGCTGATCGTTCCATTTGCGGGTGACTGGCGAAATCCGCTTGGTTGGCTGCTAGCTGTTCCGATGTGGATCTCGTTTGCCGTCTTTGCCATCGCGGTTTTTGCCGAGACAAACCGCCTGCCCTTCGATTTACCGGAAGCGGAAACGGAATTGGTCGGCGGTTATCATACCGAATACAGCTCGATGAAGTTCGCTCTCTTTTTCCTCGGCGAATATGCCGCTATGATTACCGGGTCCGCCATTATCGTCACCCTTTTTCTCGGCGGCTGGCATTTTCCAGGTATCCCCGACGGTTCGCACGGCTGGATTTTTGGCCTCATTAACATTTTTGTCTTCTTCGCCAAAATCGCGGTCCTCCTTTTCGTTTTCATCTGGGTCCGCTTCACTCTCCCGCGTTTCCGCTATGATCAACTGATGCGACTGGGTTGGGTCTTCTTTTTTGAAATCGCCCTCGTGAATATCTTCTGGGCCGCTGCCATTCTTACCTGTTTTGATCGATGACGTCCTTCGACAATGATTCGTCATTCGTCATTCGCCTGGTGCGCGGTAGCTTGGCGAGGTCCGGTCATTCGTCATTCCTATCATGTCCATCAACGTCCCGCGGCCGAAGCTAACCTGGTCCGAACGGTTGTATTTACCTGCCATCGCGGCCGGAATGGCGATCACGCTACGCCATTTTAAAGACATGCTCTTTAGGCGGACCAAGGTGACGATGGAATACCCGGAGGAAAAATGGGACCCGCAGATGCCCGAACATTATCGCGGTGCGCCAGCGCTGGTTAAAGATGAGTCAGGCCGTATTCGCTGCGTGGCTTGTCAGCTATGCGAATTCATTTGTCCGCCGCGCGCAATCAAGATCGAACCCGGCGAAATTCCGGCCAAAGACCGGTTCAGCAAGGTCGAAAAGTATCCGCGAGAGTTCGATATCGACATGATTCGCTGCATTTTTTGCGGAATGTGCGAGGAGGTCTGCCCGGAACAAGCCATTTTCCTGCGCAAAGACTACGCGATTACCGGGCTGACACGCGCCGAGATGGTGCACGACAAGGGGAAGCTGCTTGAGATCGGCGGCGTCATGCACGGCGTCGTCCTAAAATGGAACGAGAAGAAATGACCAGACACTGGAGTGTTCTAGTAGTGGAGTATTGGAGTAATGGGGCAACCGCAGGCGCTCTCCGTTGCTGTCATCACTCCATTATTCCATCAGTCTATTATTCCATTTAAAAGATGCCCGCTTTTCTTTTCTGGTTGTTCGCAGGTGTAATGCTCATCTTCGGCGCGCTCGTTGTCATCAACCGCAACCCCATTGCCAGCGCGCTGAGTCTGGTCGTTTGCTTCCTTGGCCTGGCTGCTCTGTTCATGTCGCTGGACGCATTTTTCATCGGGATCATTCAAGTCCTGGTCTACGCCGGTGCGGTGATGGTGTTGTTTTTGTTCATTATCATGCTGCTCGATTTGCGCGCCGAAGAACGGCGCAGGATGAATTGGGTTGCTTTCACCGGTGGTTTCATCGTCGCTTTCTCGCTTCTCGTGCAGATCCTTGCTGTCATCAGCAGGACTCAGATGGCGAAACATACTTTTCCGCCGCTTGCTTCTCAACAAGCCGATGATGTTCGCAACGTTGGATTGCTTTTATTCGGCAGCTACAACCTGCCTTTTCAGGTAATTGCTGTCTTGATTCTCGTCGCAACAGTGGGCGTTATCGTTTTGAGCAAACGCCAACTCCGATGACTACCCTGGGCGACTATCTCACCGTCAGTGGAATTTTGTTTGCCATTGGCTTCAGCGGTGTGCTGCTCCGGCGCAATGTTATCATCATTTTCATGGCCCTCGAGCTGATGCTCAATGCGGCCAATCTTTCGCTCGTAGCGTTCTCTCGTTTTCGTCTCAGCGATGGCGGTCTTCCCAGTTACAATGCGCAGGTGCTGGTCTTCTTCATCATCACCGTCGCCGCCGCCGAAGTCGCTGTCGGCCTCGCCATCATCGTGGCCCTTTATCGCGCCCGCCGCACCACTCACGTGGAGGACATCAACTCCCTAAAATTTTAGCCCACGAAATACACGAAATGACACGAATAGCAGAGAAAACTCCGTTGATTTGGAAGGATGAGAGTTATGCGATCATCGGTGCATGTTTTGCAGTCTACAAAGAGAAAGGCTGCGGTTTTCTCGAACCGGTATATCACGAGTGCTTGGAAATTGAATTTGATTTGCAACGAATTCCGTTTTTATCGAAACCGCCGCAAACCTTGCAGTATCGCGGCCGAACACTTGTCCAAACCTTTTCGCCCGATTTTATTTGCTATGAGAAAATTGTCCTCGAAATCAAAGCTGTCTCTGCCCTAGTCGCTGAACATCGGGCGCAACTGCTAAACTATCTCAACGCAACGGGCTGCGAACTTGGTCTGCTCGTGAACTTCGGTCACTATCCCGGACTCGAGTACGAGCGTCTCGTAACGAGAGAGCAGGAGGTAGACGATGTGTATCTCTGAAAATTTCGTGTCTTTCCGTGTGATTCGTGGGTCAAAATTCTCATGATCCCCTGGTTTGTCTTGCTCACTCCGCTGGCCAGCACCGCGCTTATCGTGCTGATCACTGGTCGCGCCCGTCGCCTGAGCGCAGCTATTTCAGTGGTTGCAGTTTTGGTCAGTTTCATTTGTAGCTGTATCGTCTTTGCGGGGTCGGAAACAGGCACAGCAGAAATTCCCTGGATCGAATTTCAGGGGATTCTGCGGGTGCCGATCGGTTTTGTTCTCGATTCCCTGAGCAAGACCATGCTGGTTCTCGTTAGCGGCGTCGGTGCGCTCATCCATATCTACTCGCTCGGTTACATGCGGGATGATCCAGGCAAATCGCGCTACTTCGCGTCGCTCTCGCTCTTCATGTTTTCCATGCTCGGCATCGTGCTCGCCAACAACTTCGTGATGATGTTCATCTTTTGGGAATTGGTTGGCCTTTGTTCTTACTTGCTTATCGGTCATTGGTTCGAACGCGACAGTGCAGCTGATGCCGCAAAAAAAGCATTCATTACCAATAGAATCGGCGACTTCGGCTTTATGCTCGGAATCTTAATGGTCTGGGCCGCGACCGGATCTGTCGTGTTTGATGACATCATGTCGCAATTCTGGCGTGTCACCGGTAACCCCACCTTTTTAACGATTTGTGTGCTACTGATTTTTTGCGGAGCGGTTGGCAAGTCCGCTCAGTTCCCGCTTCATGTCTGGCTACCCGACGCGATGGAGGGTCCAACCCCGATCTCCGCCCTCATCCACGCTGCCACCATGGTTGCGGCCGGCGTTTACATGCTGGTGCGAGTCGGCTTTCTCGTGCAAGCCTCGCCCGTTGCACTCGCTGTCATCGCCTGGATCGGCACCATCACCGCTGTGATGGCCGCGTTAATCGCGACCCAGCAAGATGACATCAAACGCATTCTAGCTTATTCGACTCTTTCTCAGCTCGGCTACATGGTCATGGCAGTGGGGCTAGCATCCGGCGAAGCGGCCATGTTTCATTTGTTTACCCACGCCTTTTTCAAAGCCTTGCTCTTTCTTGGTGCCGGTTCCGTGCTGGTTGCGCTTCATCATGAACAAAATATTTGGAAAATGGGTGGGCAAGGTCGCAACCTTTTCCTCACTTTTGTTACCTTCGGCATCGGGATGCTCGCCCTGATTGGCTGTCCCCCATTCGCCGGATTTTTTAGCAAGGACGCTATTCTTTCAATCGCCTACAACCGAAACCCCGCAATTTTTGGTCTCGCGCTTTTCACCGCATTCCTTACCGCGTTCTACATGGTGCGGTTATTTGTTGTCGTCTTCTTCGGAAAGCCGCGTTCACCGGCGGCGAAAACCAGCCGGGAATCCCCGACCAGCATGCTCGTCCCGCTCGCGGTTCTGGCATTGCTCTCCCTCTTTGGCGGATTCAACTTTTTTGCCAGCCATTTTCTTACTCTGCCTCATGAACACGCCGCCGCGGTCGTTCCCGCGATCGCCCTCGGCGCCATGCTTCTGGGAGCGGCCGGCGCCATCATTCTCTATCGCCGTCGCCTCGAAGACCCACTCTCCATTAATTTGCTTCGCCACAAATTCTATTTCGATGAACTTTATCGCGTCCTGATTAACGCCACCCAGGGATTTCTCGCCCGGGTCTCCGGGTTCATTGATCGCTGGATTATTGACGCCACCGTCGTGCGCGGAAGCAGTGGTGCGACCTGGAGCTTGGGTGCCCTGCTTCGTCTCATGCAGGTCGGGAATCTGCAGGCCTACGCATTCATCTTCGGTCTCGGAATTATCTGGATCATCTATTTCGTACTTTTCCGCTAATGCTGCTTCTTCTTGTCACATTCGCGCCGATCGTCGCCGCGGTTTTAATTACGATCGGCTTGCCGGCCCGCCGGACCGCATTGACAGCGGCCCTCCTGACCCTACTGGTCAGCGCGATCATCTTTCTGCGATTCAATGCCCTCAGCGGGTTTCAATTTGTCGTCACATTTCCAATTTCTCCCGAACTGGGGCTGAATTTCGTCCTCGGTGTCGATGGGCTCAGTCTTCTCATGATCCTGCTTGGCGCGATTGTCCTGGTCGCCGCGGTTTGCTTTACCGGCGAAATCGAGCATCACGAGAACGAATTTTACGCCTGCCTTCTCCTGATTGCGGGAGGGGCCATCGGCGCATTCGCGTCGCTTAATTTATTTTTCTTCTACGCTTTCCACGAACTCGGGTTAATTCCGACCTTTCTCCTCATCGGAATCTGGGGCACCGGGAACCGCCGCGCTGCCGCCTGGAAAGTGACAATCTATCTCGCGCTCGGGAGCATTATTCTGCTGGTCGGCCTAATCATGCTGTATCGTGCCGTGCCGGTAAGCGCCCGCAGTCTGGATCTGCGAACGCTGCAAACTGCACAGATTCCGTCGTCGCTGCAATCCAATATCTATCTCGTCTTACTCATTGGCTTCGGAATATTGATCTCGTTAGTGCCGTTTCACACTTGGGCGCCCGAAGCGTACGCCTCTGCTCCTGCACCGGCGGCGATGTTACATGCTGGAGTTTTGAAAAAATTCGGACTTTACGGCTTGCTTCGCTTGGCTCTGCCGTTACTCCCGGATGGTGCGCGGCAATGGTCCGGAATATTGCTGGTTCTTCTCCTGGCCAATATTATCTACATCGGCCTGGTTGCGATCGCGCAACGACGTCTCGATTGGATGCTCGGTTACTCGAGCGTCATGCACATGGGTTATATTTTTCTCGGCATCGCCAGTGCTAACATCCTCGGCACCACCGGCGCGGCCATTTTGATGTTTGCTCACGGGCTTTCTATCGCTCTCCTTTTCGGCATCACCGGCGAAATCCGCAAACGCGTCCCCTCGCTCGACTTCGACGCGATGGGCGGATTGGCCAAGGCGATGCCGTTGGCCGCCTTTGCCTTCGGGCTTGGAGTATTCGCGGCCATCGGGCTCCCCGGTTTCGCCAATTTCGCCGCCGAAATCATGGTCGTGTTCGGTGCGTTTCAAAACGGATTCGATTATCAACATTTTCATGTTTTTCAATGGGCCACGCTTCTTGCGCTTTGGGGTGTCGTGATATCGGCTGTCTATATGCTGCGCGCTTATCGCCGCACCTTCTTTGGCAGCTCGGCTAAATCTGAGCTTGTCATAACCGACATCCGCTCTGGCTTTCGCGTTCCTATCGCATTGCTGATTGCAGCCTCGCTTCTTTTGGGATTCTTCCCTCAGATTGCCGTCAGTCGGCTGATGCTCACCTTTCGCAATTACTTCAGCACGACCCAATGATCTCAGCGCCTTATCTCGAAGTTGCCGTCGTGGTCCTAGGCACCGTCATCCTGCTGATTGAATCGTTCTCTTCCAAACTCGATCGGCGTTACCTCGGCTACGCTGCTTTGGTTGGACTGGCGATGATTTTTCTGGCCACCTTCGTTGTCACGCCTCAATCCACATCGTCAGCGCCGTTCTGGAATTTTTACACTGCCGACGCGCTCGCGCTTTTTTTCAAACGCATCGCCCTCCTGACCACGGCGACTGTCATCGTCATGATGCTGGATTTCGCACCGCTGGTTTCGGTGGGAATTGGCGGCATGACGGAACA
>DATELT010000005.1:0-8027 GCA_035276245.1 Chthoniobacterales bacterium | reverse complement strand
CTGCCATTGTCATTTGCTCCGGGCGCGCCAAGAACGGAATCATAATGAGCACCCACAACGATAATTTGAGCAGAGGCGCCAGGTATTTCGGTTTCAATATTGTGGCACCCCAAATTATGCAGCTCGTAAGTGTCGCGTCGTGGCTGCAACCCGGCGTTGAAAAACGATTTCTCAATGAAATCGGCCGCAGCCATGAGCTGGGGATAATGATCCATGTTTCGTTCACCGATTTCACCGGCGAGTTTTCGGACGTCGGCGCGTAACTCTTCGCGCAGGATAATCTCCGCCGGCGAAAGCTCAGGTGTATTCGAGATATTCTCTCCCGGCATTTTTATTCCTAGTAGCCAAACTATTGAGATAATCGCCGCAATGATGAGCGCGATCCAAAAGCAACTTAGTAAGAAACGTCGGAACATTAGTCTCCCGTCGTTCGACGTTCGAATCTTTCCTTTTCGACTTGTAATGCTAGTCCGGCTTGAACCTGCTACCGCATCATTCTTATCCCTTCGGGCATTTCGGGCGGGGGCGCGGCAATGCGGCTATGGTTTTTGCCGTAGGTGAAGTAGAAGATCAGTCCAACTGCGAGCCAGCCGATTAGTCGCAGCCAGTTGGTCCAGCCCAGGCCATATATCATCGCGCCGCAGGTGATGATGCCAAGAATCGCGACGAGCGGAGCCGCCGGGACACGGAATCCGCGCTCGAGTTCAGGGCTGCGGACGCGCATGATCCACACACCCGCGCAGACCAGAATGAACGCGAACAATGTCCCAATGCTGGTCATTTCGCCGGTAACATCGGCGGGCACGAACGCCGCTAGCGCGCCGGTGAAAACGAAGAAGAGCATGTTCGATTTCCACGGCGTGCGATAACGTGGATGGACTTCGGAAAAAATTTGCGGCACGAGGCCATCGCGGCTCATGGAGAAAAAGACGCGCGACTGACCTAACAACATCACCAAGATCACAGATGAGAAGCCGGCAAGAATCGCGACCGTAACGGCGCGCGAGAGCCATTCGTAACCGTGCATGTATTTACTGATCGCGTATGCGACTGAAGCTTCGCGGCCGGCGGCGCGGAAATCATCTACGGTGGCCACGCCGCTAAGCACATAGGAGAAGAGGACGTAGAGAATGGTGCAGAAGATTAAGGAACCGAGAATACCGATTGGCATATCGCGTTTCGGGTTGCGCGCCTCCTGCGCGGCAGTCGAGACGGCATCGAATCCAATATAAGCGAAAAAGACAACCCCGGCGGCGCCAAGGATTCCGAGAAGACCACCATAGTGATGCACAATGCCCTGCGCCGTCCTGTGTATCGTCGCCAGAGGAATAAAGGGCGTATGATTCGCCGGATTAATGAATTGCCAACCGATGCCGATGAAGAGGATGACGATACTGACTTTAAGAATGACAATGAGCCCGTTGACGAATGCCGATTCCTTGGTGCCGCGGATCAGCAGCATAGTCAAGATAAGCAAAACGAACAAGGCTGGCACATTCATAATTCCGTAAACACCGCCGGGATCGTGTTCGAAGGGCGAATGCGTCCACTGATACGGAAGCGCCATGTCGAACCAACCAAGCACGCGATTGGCATATTCGCTCCATGCATCCGACACCGTTGCGGCGGCAACCGCGTATTCGAGGATCAAATCCCATCCGATGATCCAGGCGACGAACTCACCCATCGTCGCATACGAGTAGGTGTAGGCGCTGCCTGCGACGGGAATCATTGAGGCGAATTCCGCGTAACAAAGTCCGGCAAAGGCGCAGCCAATTCCCGCGACGACGAACGCGAGCACGACCGATGGACCGGCGCGATCAGCAATGGCTGCAGCTGTTCGAACGAAAAGACCAGCGCCAATGATTCCGCCGATTCCGAGAGCGACAAGATTGATGGGGCCGAGCGATCGCTTCAGGCTGTGTTCGCCAACTTCCTGCGCCTCTTCCATCAGTCTGGCGAGAGGTTTTCTCGCGAATAGGTTTGCCATGCTTCTTTCTCCTTTGATTACTTGCTGTTAAACGAAATAGGTTTCGATCACGGCCTGGATGCCGAACGAGCGTTTGCTGCTCTCCAAAGGAAATAAATCGGCACGCCAGTTAAGACAATAATAAGGCCGGGCCAGGTGGTCGCGGTTTGATAAATAAAGAGCACGGCAAGAATGACCGTGGCGCCTATAATGTAGAGGACAGGTACGATCGGGTAACCAAAGGCTTTGTAGGGGCGCTCCGCGTTCGGTTGCTTTCGGCGCAGGACAAAGATGCCCGTGATCGTCAGGATATAGAAGATAAGCGCGGCCGAGATAACATAGTCGAGCAAGTTGCCGTAAAGATTACCGTACCCAATTACGTTACCCGCGGCATCCGTCTTGACCGTGCGCGGCAAGACTAGTGCAGCGGCCCAGATACCTTGAATGATCAGGCCCCACGCCGGCACATGGTTCTTGTTCAGGTGGCCTACCTTCCGGAAAAAGAGACCGTCGCGTGCCATCGCGTAATACGCGCGCGCGCCGGCCAGAATGAGGCCATTGTTGCAACCAAAAGTCGAGATCATGATCGCGACGGCCATGATGGTGGCACCGGCGCCGGGAAAGATCACATTGGCCGTCTCGGTTGCGACGCGATCGCTTGGCGCATTCTGGATGGCATCCCATGGCAGTGCCGCTAGATAAGCCACGTTGGCGAGAAGGTAGAGGGTGATGACAAGAATGGTCCCGAGCGCAAGCGATAACGGGACGTTGCGCCTCGGCTCCTTCACTTCTCCGGCGGTGAATGTGATGTTATTCCACGCGTCGGCGGAAAAGAGCGAATTGGTTTGCGCGACGCAGATGCCAACGAAAAGACCGAAAGCGACTGCTGCGGTCAGACCAGGACCGACCTCCTGCAAAGTGCCCCGCAAGGTCCAGAAGTGACTAAAATTTTCCGCGCCTGCGCCCGATTTCAGGCCAACGATAATACCTAAAATGATAAGGCCGATGAGTGCGCCGGTCTTGGCGGTGGTGAAGACGTTCTGCACCAGCTTGCCGAGCTTTAGTCCTCGCGTGTTCATGAAGGTCAGCAGCGCGATCATGCACAGGCCGACAAGCTGAGCTGTGGAAAGTGAGAAAGCGTAACCGCCGAAGCGAATTGGTGCGATTACATAGTTCGATTCCGAGACCCAGGACACTAGGACACCGGTGAAGCGGGCGAAGCCGACGGCCACGGCCGCGATGGTTCCCGTTTGGATGACAAGAAATAACGTCCAGCCGTAAAGAAATCCCCACAGCGGCGAGAATGCTTCGCGCAAATAAACATATTGCCCGCCCGCCTTTGGCATCATTGCGGCGAGCTCGCCGTAAGAAAGCGATGCCATTAAGGTGAGCAGGCCGGTCACAAGCCATACCACCAGCAACCAGCCTGGCGCCCCGACTTGTCGCGCGATAATGGCCGAGACAATGAAAATTCCCGAACCGATCATCGAGCCCGCCACCAGCATAGTGGAATCGAGCAAGCCGAGTCCGCGAACGAACTTTTCCTCTGTCACTGCGGGTGTCGCTGTGATGCTCTCGTTCAAACGGGTATATCCTTTAGCTTGTCGGGTGCCATCGCGCAATCTTTCGAATTTGGCCCGGGCTGGGTCGATGAATTACTTATTCAATGTCGAGCTCGCGGACACGCTTTTGCATCCGGACGTTTTCGACGGCATTCCGAATGTTATCTGCGAGACCGAGTTTCTGCGGCACTGCATCGATTAAGACAAACGGGCTGGAGGCATCGGTGGTATTGATGCGAATGTTTTCGACGCCGAAAATGCGCTGCCAAAATGGCTGGCGCGTTTCCAGATCCTTCACTCGGTAAAGTTCGAGTGTATCGGTTACCTTATTAAAAACGCCCTCGGTAATTTTCAATCGCTCACTGGTCAGCTCGTAAACTTTGTTTTTGGTCTGGAGGAAACGGGCAAGCGCGATGAAGATCGGAACGATGGCTGGAGTGAAAATGTATGGGCTAAAGTCTCTGGTGGATTCGTTGCGCCAGAGGATCGCGAACAAAACAATAAGAACGCAAAGGCAAAAGCCACAGAAGAGGAAGACGCTGGCATTTTTCACTTGCGAAGAAGTGCTACGCCAGACCGTTTCTTCCGCCATCCGTGAATTTTTAACCGACCTACTCCGTAGCACAAGCCAGTGATCACGCAGGCCTTCGTTCTTGCCGCTGGATTGGGAACGCGCCTGCGTCCGTTAACCGATGAATTGCCAAAACCGCTGGTGCCGATTTTTCAGAAGCCACTAATCACCTTTGCGCTCGATCATTTGATCGCCGCCGGCATTCAGCGTTTCGTGATCAACACGCATCGGCTGCCGCATTTGTTCGAACGTCAGTTTGTGGAGAAGAGCTATCGTGGTCGCTCGGTTGATTTGGTGAACGAGCCGGAATTGCTCGAAACAGGAGGCGGGATCAAAAATGCGGAGGCGCTCCTACACGGCGGTAATTTCCTAACCTATAGCGGTGACATTCTCACAGACGTTCCAGTAGATTCGCTAGTTGAGGAGCATGTGCGCGCTGGGAACGATGTTACTCTTGCGTTGCGGGAGACAGGATTTAAGCCCTCGATCGCGTATCAACAGGGGCGGGTCATCGACATTGGTGAGCGATTTGGCATCCCCGGCGATTACGATTTTGCCAATATTGCGGTCTGGAGCAAAAAAGTCTTCCAGCGCATTCCGCAGCGCAAGATCTCGTTTATTCCGGTTTTGCTCGATTGGATCAAGGAGGGCGGGAAAATTGGCGGCGTTGTCTTGAATGAGGGCAAGTGGTTTAACATCGGTTCAAGCGCGCAATACGTAGAAGTGCACCGGGTGATCGCGTCCGAAAATTGGAGTCCGGATTTCATCAATGATACCGGTTGGGCAGCACCGATCGCGAAAAGTGCGACGATCGATGCCGGCGCGCAATTGCGCGGCTTAACCGTCGTTGGCCCTGACTGTTACATTGGCGCTGGCGCAATCCTGCAGGACACGATTGTTTGGCCCGGTGCACAAATTGCTTCCAATAGTCACTTACAAGATTGTATTGTCCGCACGCGGCACAGGGCTGCGGGGATCCTGCAAAAGGCCATCGTATGAAAACGGAACTGCTTCTTCGCCAGACCCGCCGGCGCTTACCGGCCTTCGGCGAAGGGGAAATTGAAATCGTGCCAATCGAGAAGGGAGGCTCGGATCGCAGGTTTTACCGCGTCAGTTGTGCCCCTGGGGAATCGCTCATTTTGGTTAAATACAATCTCGAGCGTGCCGAAAACCGTCATTACGTGCGCATCGCTGAATTTTTGACCGACCATGGAATTGCCGTGCCGAAAATCTATTTTCATGACCCCGAAGAAGGCTTGATTTGGATCGAGGACCTGGGCGAGAGCGATCTTTTCAGTTTCCGCGAGGATAGTTGGCTCGTGCGCGGCGCGCTTTATCGATCGGCGTTGGATGAAATCGCGAAACTCCATAGCTTGGCCGAGAGCGAGTGGTCGGAGGTGGATGGAGAAATGCCGCCGGAATTTAACGCCGCGCTTTATCGATGGGAACAGAATTATTTTTTCGAAAACTGTCTGGGAAGAATCTTTGGCGTTGATGAGAGGGCTCAAGGCGAGCTCGAATCGCTGCCTGCGCTTAGGGAAATTGCGGATCGACTGGCCGGGTTGCCGCGAGTGGTAGTGCACCGCGATTTTCAGTCGCAAAACATTATTGTGCGAGCGGGTCATGCGTATCTGATTGACTTCCAAGGGATGCGGCCCGGCTTGGCGGAATACGACCTCGCTTCTCTTTTATTTGATCCGTACATGCGGTTGTCGCCAGTCGAGCGGGAGGCACTTTGGTCTTACTACATTGAGCGCCGTGGCTTGCGACCGGCAACGGAAATGCGAGAGACGCTATGGCTTTGCGCTTTGCAACGGTTAATGCAAGCGCTTGGGGCTTATGGTTTTCTGGGACTGGTTAAGGGAAGCCGGCAATTCCTTGTTCACGTCCCGGCAGCGTTGGATTCATTACGTAAGGTGGTCGCCGAGATCGACTTGCTTCAGCCATTGGGCGTGGCGCTTGCTAGTCTGCCTGACGATGGCTGGATCCGCTAGCGAGGAAAGAGTTTCATCGTCGGCAGCGGTAACAAAGACGCCGTCGGCATTCCCGTCCACGCCAGGCTCAATGCCCGCGCCGGTAAATCAGTGGGCCAGGTTGATTGCCTGGGGCGCGATGCTCGCCGGGAGCCTTCTGCCGACAATTTTGAGTCGTTCGGCTGGCGAGGAGGGCTATTCGGCGCCTGTTGCTCAGGTTCTTGTCCTTGTCGTTGCTTCAGTAATCGTGGGCTGGTCGAGTCGACTACGCGTTTTGAGGGGCTTTCTTCTGACCATCATAGTCTTGCGGCTAGGATGGTCGGTGATAGCTCCGATAATCACCGATTGGACGCCGGTTTACGGATTGATGGAAGACCTCGACTGGGGGCCGAAGATGTTCCTCACACGTTTACTGAATGTCACGGGCGCGCTCCTCATGTTGACCACCTTTATCGGGCGCCGGATTACACGAGACGACCTTTTTCTGCGGGTAGGATACCTGAACGCGCCAGTTAAGCCGGAGCGGATTCTCTGGTTTCGTAGCCCGCTGCGATGGTCGCACCTTGGGCCGCTGATCGTGATGATTTTCGCGCTGGCGATGAGCGCATTCCTGTTTTCCAATCTTCGGCCGAATTTTTGGCAGCTGACCCAGCATTGGCAGTTGCTCCCGTGGGCTGTAGCCACCGCCGCCCTCAATGCTGCGAACGAGGAATTCCAATTCCGTTGCGTTCCTTTGGCGCATCTTCGCAACGTATTGCCACTCCGTGAAGGCGTTTGGTTAACGGCAATTTTCTTCGGACTTGCCCACTACTTTGGGCAGCCATCCGGCTGGCTCGGTGTCGTGATGGCGACAATTGCTGGATTTATTTGGGGTAAGAGTATGCTGGAAACGCGCGGAGTGGCATGGGCATTCAGCATTCACTTTGTGCAGGACTTGGTGATTTTTTATTTCCTCGCGATGTCAAATAGGGCATAGGCCCTGGTTCCTACAGGCCCTGTAAGTTAACGCACGAACGGGTTGGTCCTGCGTTCTTCACCGATCTTGGTGGGCGGGCCGTGGCCGGGAAGAACGGTTACGTCGTCGCCGAGTGGGAACAGTTTCTCCTTGATTCCTTGGAATAGCTGTGGCGCGTCGCCACCGGGCAGGTCCCATCGCCCCACTCCCCCAGCAAAAAGAACATCGCCTCCGACCAAGAGCTTTTGCGGGCGCAAGAAAAAGCAAAGGCTCCCGGGACAATGGCCCGGCACTTCGAAAACCTGAAATTTGGCCCCGAGGAATTCCCGCTCAGCCGTTTCGTGTATGAAAAAATCGGGCGTGACCGGTTCGAGATCAAAGCCAAACCCGAAGTTACGGAAAAAATCCGGATCGGAGATCATGGGGGCGGTATCAGGGTGACAACCTATCGGGCAATCAAAATTTCGTTTAATTTTAGCGACGTCGACGACGTGATCGATGTGTCCGTGGGTCAGGATCAGCAGTTTTAAGTCGACTCCCCGATTTTGAAGCCATGCGCAACTTCCCTCAGGCGCGTCAAATAGAACAGCGCCTTCTGGAGCGCGAAGAAGATAGCAATTTGTTTCGAAGACTCCGCCGCAAAATGTGTCGTATTTCATACGTTGTCCGGCGTGCCAACTGCCACGTTTTTTTGAATATTCTGGTCCGTCGATTGTCTTTTTAATCGCTGCGGCGGTCTGGGATTCAAGGGGAGTTCTTGCGTTCAGAGCGACGATCTGCGACTATAGAAAACTTCTTTTCAGGGCATGAACTATCGTTTTCGTTCTTACACCACGGCGGTGGCGATCTTATTGGTTAGCCTGGCGCCGACACCCGCACTTCCCGCCAAAACCGACCTCGACAACGTCTGCGTCTCAGTAGGAAGGCTACTCGAGGAAGGACATTACACGCACAAGCAATTGAACGACGAGATGTCGGGCAAGATTTTGCGAAGCTA
>DATELT010000004.1:0-2960 GCA_035276245.1 Chthoniobacterales bacterium | reverse complement strand
CGTCAACGGATAACGAGACCTGCGGATGGCCGGAAATCGATTGCGGCTAAAAACTTCCATCGGAACGCAGCCGGAAAATCTTGCGAGATCGAGTTCGACAGGTTGGGCAAAGCGCGAGAGATTTACCACCACCAGAATCGTCTCGTCTTCGGTCCGGCGCAGAAATGCCAGCACCTTTGAATTTTCCGGAAACAAAAATTCGAGCGAACCACGCGAGAACGCCTTGTAATTCTTGCGCATCGCGATGACGCGTCGCATCCACCAAAGCAGCGAGGAGAGATTCTTCTGGTGATTCTCGACGTTGATCGCTTCGTAGTGGTATTCGGGATCAATCGTGATCGGCAGATAAAGCTGCTGCGGATTGGCCTTGGAAAAGCCGGCATTCCGATCGGCGCTCCATTGCATCGGGGTGCGGCAACCGTTGCGATCGCCAAGATAGAAATTGTCGCCCATACCAATTTCGTCCCCGTAGTACAACACCGGCGTTCCCGGCAGAGAGAAGAGGAGAATATTCAGGAGCTCGATCTTGCGGCGGCTGTTGGCCAACAAGGGTGCCAGCCGCCGTCGAATGCCAAGATTAATGCGCGCGGTTGGGTCGTTCGCGTAAACACGCCACATATAGTCGCGTTCCTCGTCCGTCACCATCTCAAGCGTGAGCTCGTCGTGGTTACGCAGAAACATCGCCCATTGGCAGTTATCTGGAATGGGTGGGGTCTGCTCGAGGATGTCAATTATAGGAAATCGATCTTCCATTTGCAGTGCCATGAACATTCGCGGCATGAGCGGGAAGTGAAAGTTCATGTGCGACTCGTCACCGTTCCCGAAATACGCGACCGCATCCTCCGGCCACTGGTTTGCTTCGGCCAAAAGCATGCGATCGCTGAAATGTACATCGATATGGGCCCGCAACTGCTTCAGATATGTGTGTGTCTCCGGAAGGTTTTCGCAGTTGGTTCCTTCCCGCTCATATAAATAAGGAACGGCATCCAGCCGCAGTCCGTCGACGCCAAGGCTGAGCCAGAAGTCGCAGACCTGCTCCACCAGTTGATGCACCGCCGGATTGGCGAAATTCAAATCCGGCTGATGCGAATAAAAGCGGTGCCAATAATACGCTTTCGCAATCGGGTCCCACGACCAGTTCGAGGTCTCGAAATCTTTGAAGATGATGCGCGCGTCATTATATTTTTCCGCTGTGTCGCTCCAGACATAGAGCTCGCGTTCAGGCGAACCTGCTGGCGCGCGTCGCGATTTTTGGAACCAGGGGTTTTGATCCGAGGTATGGTTGATAACGAGCTCGGTAATGACACGAAGCCCACGTTCGTGCGCCGCTTTGAGAAAGGCACGGAAATCATCGAGCGTGCCATAGTGTGGATTGACATCGAAATAATTGGCGATGTCGTAGCCGTCATCTTTGAGCGGCGATGGATAAAATGGGAGAAGCCAAATCGCGCTGATTCCCAATTCCTGGAGATAATCGAGCTTCTCGATCAAGCCGCGAAAATCGCCGATGCCATCGGCGTTGCTGTCGTGAAACGTCTTCACGTGTAGCTCGTAAATTATGGCGTCCTTGAACCAAAGCGCGTCAGACATGATCTAAAACTTTTCGCGCGAGGCCGACCGCAACGCAATGCCGAGTTACGGGCGATACCGTTGGACGACCTTCCAATTTCGCTTAAAAGTGGCGGCCTTACGGGCCTTTTTCATCGAATCTGAAAGACAGCCAATTCTACATCGGTAAATATTGAAAGCGCGAATGTCACCAATGCGAGAGAACGAGAGCGAAACTAAGAAATCGCATGCGTTGCAGCCGGCCGTGCCGAAGCCAGGGTCGCCCACGGACTTGGAACTGATGCAAGGCGTTCAGCGAGAGGAGCCTGAAGCGTTATCCCAACTTTACGATCGCTACAACGGGATTATTAAGGCGCTCATCCTGCGCGTCGTTCACAACGAGGCCGAGGCAGACGACTTGCTGCAAGAAATTTTCATGGAGATTTGGAATCAAGCGAAGAATTTCTCGGCTCAGAAGGGCAAACCGCTTGGATGGATAGTGACGCTGGCACGGCGACGGGCGATCGACAAATTGCGTAAAAAGCAGGCTTACGCGCGGGCGGAAGAGCGTTTACAACGGGAAATCGAGCAACAACCCGACGCCTGGGTGCATAATTCGACCGGAGAAGAAATCCTCGACGGAGACCGGCGCATTTTGATACGCCGTGTGATTGAAATGCTTCCCCCGGCACAGCAACAGGCCATCGAGCTCGCATTTTTTCGCGGCATGAGTCAGCGCGAAATTGCCGCAAATACGAATACACCTTTGGGAACCGTTAAGACTCGCCTAGAACTGGGCCTTAAGAAAATTTATGACGGTCTTAAGGAGCTACGCGATGAGCTTTAAGGAATTTCAAAACTATGCTCGCCTATTCGTCGTCGGCGCGCTTGAGCCCGAGGAAGCGGCAGAGTTCGAAGCAGCGCGGCGGGAATTTGGGGAAAAAGCCGAAGCGTACATCGCCGAATGCTATTCATTGAGTGAAGCTTTTGCGTTGAGTCTAAAACCGGCGAAGGCGTCCGACCAGATTAAGGCGCGCTTGATGGAAATGGTAAGGAACCGACAGACGCGCTGACACCGCTGTCCTACCCGTTCTCTTCCATCTCTCGCAAAATGAATTCCTGGAGAAAGCCGTAGAAGTTTACCTGAAAAAGACTGAGATCACGGCGACTGCCCAATGGCGATCGATAATGGTCACACAATTCGTGGTCACTGAACTGATAGGTCGCGGCAATTGCTAGTCGCGCCCGGTTCAGCGCATTTAACCAGGCGTCGAAATGCGCGATTGGAATGCGCAGAGTACAGTTCGCGAATGGCTTATCGGTACAGCGCAATTGCTGGAGATCCTGCCGCACCGTTTCGCTGGCGGATTGGAAAAGGCGGCGCAGTTCGGGAATAACATAAAGCTTCCATT
>DATELT010000003.1:0-9388 GCA_035276245.1 Chthoniobacterales bacterium | reverse complement strand
CCATGGGTTCGGTGGCGGCGGCGCTGAGCGAGCGTGGGTTCACCGTTACCGGTTCGGACGAAAATATTTATCCACCGATGTCCACTTTTTTGGAAGAGCGGAAGATTGCGCTCTTCTCCGGTTATCGGGCGGAAAATATTCCAGCGAAGGCCGATGTAGTGGTCATCGGTAACGCAATCAAGCGCGGCAACCCGGAAGCAGAAGCGGTCCTGAACCGTAAATTGTTCTATCTCTCGTTACCGGAGGTCTTGAAAAATTATTTTCTGCGCGGGCGTCACAATCTTGTTGTTACAGGCACGCACGGAAAAACAACGACAACAGCGTTGCTGGCCTGGATCATGGAGTGCGCGAAGCACCGGCCGAGCTACATGATCGGCGGCATCCCCCGCAATTTTGGACAGGGCGCGCGCTTCAACGAATCGAAGTTCTTCGTGATTGAAGGCGACGAATACGACACCGCGTTTTTCGACAAGCGCTCAAAGTTTATTCACTATCTGCCGGAACTGCTGATCGTGAATAATCTCGAGTTCGACCATGCCGACATTTTCCCTGATCTCGATGCCATTAAGTTAAGCTTTCGCCGGCTGGTGAACATTGTGCCGCAGAATGGAATGATCGTCCTTAATGGAGACGACAAGAGTTGTGTGGAAGTCACGCGCGATTCGCTCGCGCCCATGGTCGAGGTCGGCTTTTCAAAAAACTGCGCTCAACAGATCCGGGATGTCAGTTATTCAGCAAAAAAATCGCGGTTTGTTTTGCGCGATGAGGAATTTGAGATTCCGATGTTCGGCGAGTTCAACGTCCGCAACGCCGCGATGGCGATTTCAGCTGCAAAGTTTTACGGCGTATCGGCCGAAACCATTCGAGCGGCGCTGCCGAAATTCGAAGGAGTAGCGCGACGCCAGGAACTCCGTGGCGAAGTGCGCGGGGTAAAGGTGATTGACGATTTCGGTCATCATCCGACCGCGATTGCGCAGACGCTGGCGGCGCTGCGCCGCCGTTATCCAAAGCATCGGCTTTGGGCGATCTTCGAGCCGCGTTCAAACACCACTCGACGCGCGATTTTTCAAAACGAGTTGCCGAATGCGCTGAAGATTGCGGACGGCGTTTTCATTTCGCAGGTCGCGAGACTGGAGCAAATCCCGGAAAAGGAACGATTGAATCCCGAGAGCGTGATGAAAGAAATCAAACGCGCGGGCCGGCTCGCATTCTACGAGCAGAATGCCGATGCGATCGTTGAGCGCATTACGCCGCTGCTGAAGAAGAACGATATCGTTACCGTCTTCAGCAATGGCGGTTTTGACGGGATCCATGAAAAACTGTTAAAAAGGTTGAAGGGTTAAAAGCGCTACAAAGGTAAAAAGTTGAAGGGTTGAAGGGCTGAAACGGATACGCTTCGACGGTCGTCCCGAGCCAAGTAAAGGGATCCATCTCAGGCCGACGAGGAAATACCTGCGCTACGGTGTGCCTCCCTGCCGCTGTAAAGGTTCAGCGCTTTAACCCGGCGGCGTAGCCGCCGAGGTATGGTCGTGAACGATGCGCCAACCATCCGTTGTGTGGCGGAAGATCAGAGTGAAATGACCATGCGGTTTATCGTTGGCGCGTTTGAGTTCCCAGCGGCCGAGGGCGATCGCGAAATCAGGGCCAAGCTGTTCGATTTCAAGATCTGAGAATCTAAGTGTGCCCATTTTGGCGCGATCACCGTATTTTTTGAAATAGCGGTCACGCACGGTTTGCCAGCCATGCGTAACTTCATCGCCGGAAACAAAAACTGTGGTTTCAGCGCGGGCATAACCATTCATGAAACTATCGATATCACCGTGATTCCAAGCCTCCTGTTGCGCGCTCAGAACCGCGCGAATTTCGGCGGTCGCTCCATCTTTGCTGTCTTCGTTCCCTGTCGCGGATGAGTCAGATGGGACAAATAGGAATAGCAAGCAGCAAACCAGGAGGAGCCAATGTGATTTCATTTTGTCGATTTACTACTAGTAAGGGCGCAGGTTCAAGAGTTCAGCGTTGGGCATCAGATGAGGATTCAGGTTTCAGTCATTGGGCGTTGTGCGCTCGGAATTTAGGATTGGGAGGCGTAGTCAATCCAACGAGCTATTGACCCAGGGCGCCACCGCCCTTACTATTGCATCTCTGTGTTGAGATCCCCGCTGGTTGTATTCCTACTGCTGGCTTCGGCAGCGGTTAATTTCGCGCAACCTCCCTTGCCTGCGCAATCGCCAGCCCCACCTGCTCCCGGGCGTTTGATCGGGTCCACGCCCAATCCTCAGGAACATGTGAAATTGCAGTTCCCCAACAGTGACGTGCAGGACGTGCTCCGTTATTACGAGCAACTGACAGGCAAGCGCGTGATCATGGATAATTTTGTGAACGGAAAAGTGAATATTTTCCTAACCAAGGATCCGACACGCGAGGAGGCGATCCAGATCATCCAGATAAGTCTTTTGATGAATGGGTTCTCACTTGTTCCAGAAGAGCCCGATATCGTGAAGGTTATCGGGACGGGCAAAAATCCGCGCACGCAAGGTGTGCCGATCATTTCTGATCAAGCTGACATTCCCGCAGGCGATCAGGTGGTCAGCTATTTGTTTAGGTTGCGTTATGCCGATCCGGCTGAGTTACAGCAGGTAATCGGGCAGTACCTTTCCCCGCCGCAGCCCTACACTTCGGTTCTGCCATTGCCGAAATCTTCCAGCATTTTGATTACGGAAAATTCGACAGTCATTCGGGGCTTGGTCAAGATTATCGAGCAGATCGATGTCGCTCCGGCGGAAGTGACGAGCGAATTCATCAAGCTGGAACGGGCCGATGCCAGCAAAGTGGTCGACATGTTGAAAGACATTTTCGAGAAAGGCACTGAACAGACACAACCTGGTATGCCGCCGGGCAGAGGGGGCGTGCGAGGGGTGCGCGGTGTCGTCAATCCAGTGGTGCCGAATCCCGCGGGTGAAACAGATCTTGGCGCATTAACAGCGCTTTCGGAGGACTCGGTTATCGTCGGCAAAATAAAGATCGCGCCGGACGTGCGGACGAATCGCATTCATGTCATCACCCGGCCGATCAACATGCCCTTTATTCGGAAGTTGATCGCGCAGTTTGACGCCAACGTCGAGTTTGCCAAGCCGGTGACGCGCACCCTGCGCTACATTTCGGCGAGCGATGTTTTGCCCGTGCTGGTGCAGGCCCTAACCGAACCGGGGCAGGAGCAACAAGCTGGTGCTGGCGGAGCGGCTGGCCCGCAAGCAGGGCCGACGCCGCAACGCACGCCCAATCCTACTGTCACCAACCCATACAACGCCGGGCAAACTAGTACGGCTACCGGCAGCAGCCTGAATATCTCGGAAGAGCTTTCCACGCAACCGGTCGACACCGCGCCAAAAGCGGTGACGATTGGCAACGCCAAGATCATTGCCGATCAGCGGGCCAACACCATCATCGTTCTGGGTAATCGCGAGGTGGTAGTAAAGGTGCAGAAAATCCTCGATGAAATGGATGTGAAAGCGCCACAGGTCGCACTCAGCACCGTCATTGGCGAGTTAACACTGAATAACGACGAAGAGTTCGGTGTGGATTATTTTATTCGCGCGGGGAGGAGGTTCGCGCTCACGACAAACTTTACCGGGGTCACTCCGTTCCCTGGTGGCCAAATCAGTTCGCCTGCTCCTAGCCCGGGAGGATCACCAATACTAAGTGGCGGAAGTGTCTTCGATCCCGGTAACCTCATTACTTTCACCCAGCTTGCGAGTAACGCCGCTAAAGGCACGAATATTTTTCTCGCGGCCGGGAGCACGCTGGCCGCGGTCGTACACGCATTAGATTCGACTGGCAAATTCAAGACGATTTCCCGGCCCACTGTTTTCACAAGTAACAATAAAAAGGCAATCATCGCGAACGGACAAGAGATTCCCGTCCCGGTTAGTACTTTGAGCAACGCGACAAGCGGAACCGTCGTTAATAATGTCGCTGCCGTCCAATCCAGTATCGAATATAAGAAAGTCGCGCTCCAGCTGGAAGTCGTGCCGCTGATCAATTCGGAAAAGGAGGTCTCGCTCGATATTTTGCAGAAGATTGATAGCGTCGTGCCGAACAGCAATGTGAACATCGGTGGCAACTCGGTGCCAACAATCGCCACGCGTTACATCCGTACTAATGTGTCCGCCCCCAACTGTTCTACGATTGTCCTGGGCGGACTAATTAGTGAGATGAGGAATACTAGCAAAAACGGCATTCCATATTTGAGTCGATTGCCGCTCGTCGGTTCCCTGTTTCGTGGCACCGTAAAAAATCGTGATCGCGCCGAGCTGCTCATTTTAATGCGCCCGGAAGTGTCGCTGACAAAACTGGATTTGTATCGTCTTCGACAGAAAACCGAGGATCGCGACCATTTCGGACCGGAGCTTGAACAGGAAGATTGCCCCGATTGTCCGAAAAAGGGGGATGGCAAGCAATTGCCACCGCCGGATATTCCGACTGCCAAAGATATAGGGATGCGCTGATGAGACGAATCCTACTTGTTTTGACTTTGATGTTGCTCGCATGCAGTGGAGTTCGCGGTTTCATCATCGACGAGGAAATCTTCTCCCGCTTTTCGGTTGACTCGCTCGCACCGCGCGATGAATACGACCTGCTTCACCAGATGCCGAGAGTGCGCGCGACTGATTATGCCTACCGAGATAGCAGGAGTTGGGTTTATTATTTTAAGACTAACGAACAGTTGATGGCCGACCCAGCTTACGTCGCCGCATTGCAGAGGGATTTGAGGCGGCTTGGGTACTATTGCGGTCGGATCGATGGCGTGTTTTCTGACGAGGTAAGCTTCGCTATCGCTCGTCTTCAGAAGAATTATTCCATGCGCGTAACTGGTGAGCTGGACGGCCCGGTCCGGCGGGCATTGCATTTGCCCTAACGAGAATAGTGAGAGTAGCGCAGAATCAGCGGGCGAAGAGATGAGCGCGGCAGTCAACAAATCGATCATCGACCTTTTGATGGCGGGGGGTGCGCCATCGCGCGAGGAAGCTGCTCAGTTGGCGCAAAATCTCAACGGCGGTTCCTGGACAACACAGGTGCTCGACTCCGGAAAAGTGGACGAGCATCGGTTTCTTGCCGCCATCGGCAATTTCTTCCGCGTCCCTTTGGTCGCGCTCGATGCCAAAAGTATTGATCGCCAGACGCTTTCGATTTTGCCGTCGCGGTTTGTTTTTCAGCATCACATTTTACCGATCGAAGAGAAGGAAAATTCCGTTGTTTTAGCGACCTACGATCTTTTCAACTCCGCCGGCCGCCAACTTGTGACCCAACTTTTGAAAAAACCGGCAGAATGGGTCCTGGTCCCACGCGCGCAGCTGCTTCGCGCCATGAAAACGCTCTACGGAGTCGGGGCCGAGACGTTCGAGGAAATCCTAAAGACAAATCGCGATTTCGAACTCTTACACGAAGGTGAAACCGCAACCGATATCAGCGCCGACGATCCGGAAGCGTCGGTCGTAAGATTCGTTAATCAGATTATCCGTGAAGCGATCGCCGAGCGTGCCACCGATATTCATGTCGAACCCCTCGAAAACGATATTCGTATCCGGTACCGCATCGACGGCATTCTGCATGAAGTCGCCGTACCTCCGCAATTGCGCCTGCTTCATGCAGCGATTATTTCCCGCTTGAAGGTGATGTCACATATGGACATCGCCGAGCGCCGTTTACCGCAGGATGGCCGCATGAATCTGCACGCGAACAATCAGGAAATCGACGTTCGCGTTTCCACCATCCCGACGGTTAACGGCGAATCGATTAGCTTGCGTTTGCTCGCCCGTGGCGGACAACAATTCGGCTTTGAGCGCCTTGATCTCAGCGAGAAACAGGAACGCACCATCCGTCATCTCCTCAATCAGCCCAACGGAATCATTTTGCTTACCGGTCCGACCGGCTGCGGGAAATCGACTTCGTTGTATTCTTTTCTGAGCACGATTAACTCGGTTTCGCGGCGCATTCTCACGATCGAAGAACCGGTCGAATACAAATTGCCTGGAGTTCTGCAGATGGACGTGAAACCGGAAATCAATTTCACATTTGCCCGCGGGCTACGTCATATTTTACGGCAGGACCCGAATGTCGTCATGGTCGGCGAGATTCGGGACGTGGAGACGGCGGACATAGCGATTCGCGCTGCCATGACCGGTCACCTCGTCTTCAGCACCCTGCACACGAATGACGCGGTCGGAGGCATCACACGTTTGCTCGACATGGATGTGGAGCCGTTCCTGCTCGCTTCGGTTGTGAAATCTTTCATCGCGCAACGACTCGTTCGCACCATCTGTCCCGAATGCCCCGAAAAAGTTGAGTACCCGGCAGATTACCTCGATGAGATTGGGTTCCCAGTGCGTGAACTTGGGACAAGGTTTATGCGAGGCAAGGGTTGCGATCAATGCCGGCATACCGGGTATCAGGGGCGAACCGCCATCTACGAAATCTGCGTGGTGACGGAACCGCTGCGAAAAATGATCATGCAAAAACGTGATGGCGGCGAGCTGAAGCAGGGCGCGATTGCTGAAGGCATGGAAACATTGCGGAACGACGGCTGGCGTCGTGTTGCCCAGGGCACTACGACGATTGAAGAAGTGGTCAGAGTTACTCAGACCGATGAAGTCATGGCGGAAACGAGCGGCGAAGCCGAACCGGTGGTAGCCGGGTAGAGCAGTCGACGGATTGCTGCTGCCAAGCAAAACGCCTGTCATCCGGAGCGCAAGCGAGGGATCTCACCTAAGGTGTCAAATTATACAACCCATTTTGCGCATCACTGTCTTCTTGAGAGACCCCACCGCTTTCGCGATTCGGGATGACGCGCGCTTGCTTGATGCGAAAACTAAACTGAACCTCGTAAGCGGTCGACGAGAGAGCGGGGCCAAGCTGCTGCAGTTTCGCATCGAACATAAACGATTTCCGAAGTTCGTTCGCAATTATCCGCCGCGTAACGCCTGAATCTCGGCAGCGTAATCCTTGGATTTGAAAATGGATGTGCCGGCAACCAGCACATTGGCGCCGTTTTCAATCGATACGCGCGCGGTCTCTGAATTAATTCCGCCGTCCACTTCCAAATCCAAATTCGGGTTGTTCCTGCCTTTCCAAGCGCGGGCGCGGCGCACTTTTTCCATTTGCTCGGCACGAAAGGATTGCCCGCCAAAACCGGGATGAACTGTCATGATGAGCAGCAAATCGAGCTGGCCCAGGAATGGCTCGAGTAACTCAAAGGGGGTGTCCGGGTTCAAGGTCAGACCGGCGCGACAGCCTGCGTCTCGAATCTGCCGTAAGGTTTTGCCCACTTCGTGTTCCGATTCCGATTCAACGTGAACGGTGATCGAGTTGGCGCCCGCATCGACGAAGCGCGGAAGATAATGATCCGGATGCTGGATCATCAGGTGAACATCAAGTGGCAAACTCGTGAGTTTACGAACAGTCGCGACCATCCCCGGGCCAAATGAAATGTTATCGACGAAATGACCGTCCATGATGTCGCAATGGATCCAATCGGCTCCGGCCTGTTCGACCTGGCGCACCTCATCAGCCAATCGGGAAAAATCTGCGGCCAGGATAGAGGGAGCAATCAGCACGCGCTGCATGGAGTAATGAATTAATGGGAATCGAGCAATTGGCAATACTCTAGCACTCCACTGCTCCAAGGGATTTGCTGGGCTCTGAAGTGTCTGAAAACCCTTGCGGCGGTGGCACTTTCGGCTTGCACATGAAGCTATTCACACTTTCCCTTGACGTCCGAGGGCTCTATTCGAACATTCTACGCGTTTTCGGGCGTTGAAACGGCTGGGGAGCAGGAAGCGCAAGAAAGTTGTTTTCCCGTGCACGCTTGACTGGCTCGAAACTTGCAGCGCAGTCAAATATCTAACTCTCTTAAATATAATGTTCGAAGGATTTTTTGGCTGGTTATCTAGTGACATCGGCATCGATCTCGGCACCGCCAATACTCTGGTCTATGTCAAGGACCAAGGCATCGTTTTGCGCGAGCCGTCAGTTGTGGCGGTTCAATCCGGGACCAACAAAGTCCTGGCGGTGGGCGACGAAGCCAAGCGCATGCTCGGCCGAACCCCGGCGAACATTGTGGCAGTGCGACCATTGAAAGACGGCGTCATCGCTGATTTTGAAGTGACCGAGGCCATGCTCCGGCATTTCATCACTAAAGTGCACGGCCGCCGGATGCGGGCGCGACCGCGCGTGGTGATCGCGGTTCCATCTGGGATAACGGAAGTGGAAAAGCGCGCCGTCCGCGAATCGGCTACTCACGCCGGTGCGCGGGAGGTGTATCTAATTGAGGAACCGATGGCCGCGGCGATTGGAGTAGGTCTGCCGGTCCAGGATCCAGCGGGCAACATGATCATTGATATCGGCGGCGGCACCACCGAGGTGGCATTGATTTCTCTTTCCGGCATCGTCTTTAGCCGAAGTGTACGCGTCGCCGGCGACGAACTGGATGAAGCAATCGTGCAGTATATGAAGCGCGCTTACAATTTGATGGTAGGCGAGCGCACGGCGGAAGAGATCAAGATCAAGATTGGCTCGGCCTATCCGAGCGATAAAGAAACGAGTGTGGAAGTGAAAGGACGCGACCTGGTCGCAGGCTTGCCCAAGACTTTGCAAATTACTTCACAGGAAGTGCGTGAAGCATTGCTGGAACCGATTTCGACCATCGTCGATTCAGTGCGAATCACTTTGGAACGATGTCCCCCAGAACTGTCAGCCGATTTGGTTGATCGCGGCCTGGTGCTGGCGGGTGGTGGCGCGCTTTTGCGTGGCTTCGATAAACTTTTGAGCGAGGAAACTGGTTTGCCTGTCCATGTCGCGGAAGATCCCCTGAGTGCGGTCGCGGAAGGAACAGGCAAATGCCTCAATGAACTTAAATTTTTGCGCCAGGTTGCATCTGCCGATCGGCAGTGGCGACAGCAATAATACCAGAGTTCGAACTTTCCCATCGCTGAGTTCGGCGTCGGAGCTCTGTTGCTGAGATGAGTCGCACGAGCATTGTCACGTTGGTACTTTTCATTGCGGCGCTGGGATATCTTTTGAGTCTGGGCGCGGGCGGCACGCGCAAGCTGCAGGCGAATGTCTATCAATTCCTGGCGCCATTCTTGAGTTCAGGCTCGGGAATCCAGAAGCAAATCACTTCGGTGCGGAGCAATTTGAAATCGCTGGATGATCTGCAGGCCGAAAATAATTCGTTGCGCGTGGAGAACCGCTCGCTCAAGGCCACCAATCAGGCGTTGCGTGACGTCGAGCACGAAGTCAATCGACTGCGTCACGCACTGAATTACCGCGAACGTGCCGTGTTCAAATTGGTACCGGCGGAGGTGGTGGCGCGCGACTCTTCGACTTGGTGGCG
>DATELT010000002.1:0-2093 GCA_035276245.1 Chthoniobacterales bacterium | reverse complement strand
AGGTTTGTGCTCATCAATAGTCGCGCGCGTCGATGTTGGTGGAATCGGTTCAGAACCCTGATAATTGACAATGAGACGCGAACCGCGTTGTCCGGTGAAAAACAACCAGGCCCACTGCAAGAACACGCTGATACGAAGACTGAGCTGAGCGAGAAAAGTGATGTGAATGAAAGCCCAGGCCAGCCAGGCGATCAGACCGTGCAGATGCACTTTGCCGCTTTCTAGAACGGCGTAACCTTTGCCGACCACGGCCATATTACCTTTGTCGAAATAACTAAACGGTTTCGGCGCGGCCTTGCCGGCAAGTTGCCGTCCAATCAATTTTCCAACATAGCGTCCTTGTTGCATCGCAACCTGAGCAACGCCGGGCAACGGCTTTCCATTCCTGTCGAGTGATGCGGTGTCACCGATCACGAAAATCTCCGGCTGACCCGGCACCCTCAGATCCGGTTGAACGCGGACGCGACCAGCGCGATCCGTAGGCGCTCCCAACCATTTTCCGGCGGGTGAAGGCGCAACGCCGGCGGTCCAGATGACCGTCTTACTGGCGATGCGCTCTCCTGCGATGATGACCCCGTCGTTGTCGATCTTCTCGACGGCGTGACCCAGATGAATTTCGACTCCGAGTTTCTGGAGATGCGCCTCCGCGTCACCAGAAAGGCTCGGGGCAAACGTCCCAAGAACTTGTCGAGCAGCGTCGACCAGAACAATTCGTGCTGACGTCGGATCGATCCGTCGAAAATCCGAGCGTAAAGTGCTGCGCACAAATATCGCCAGCGCGGCCGCCATTTCAACGCCAGTCGGCCCGGCGCCGACCAAAACGAATGTCAACAAATCGCGATGAAGATCGGGATCTGCTTCGGCCTCGGCCTGTTCAAAGGCCTGCAGGATTTTGTTCCGCATGGCGACCGCATCGGCCAGAGTTTTTAAGCCAGGTGCGAATTTCTCAAATTCATTGTGGCCGAAATAACTATGCCGGGCACCGGTCGCGAGGATCAGGTAATCGTACGGCACCGGCACGTGCTCGCGATCTGTATCGTTCACAAACACGCAGCGCTGAGATTTATCGACTCCGGTCACTTCACCCATGATCACCATCGTGTTCTTTTGCTTCCGCAAAATTCCACGGATTGGCGAGCTGATCTGCGAAGGCGCGAGCACGGAGGTCGCCACCTGGTAAAGAAGCGGCTGAAAAACATGATGGTTTGTGCGGTCGATGAGAATGACCTGAACCGGCGCTTTACCAAGGGCCTTGGCCGCAGCGAGACCGCCGAACCCCCCGCCGACGATCACCACGCGCGGCATTCCCGACTCCTGAGCGCCAGAGCGATAAGAGATGCCGTTATCGGTGCTCATATGCGGATTTGTTTTCCCACTTCTTTCTCAAGCTTTGACACTTCGACATTTCAGAAAATTTTAGTTCGTCGTCACCGACTTCCTCTAGACCAAACGGGAAACGCTGTGGCCGCCTCGCTCCGTTGGGCTTGTGGTTGTCTCCCTTAACCGGCATGGCGGCAAAGCACCCTAGTCAGAAAAGAGCGCGTCGGATATTATCGCTTCATTGCTTCTTTCATAATCTGGCGCCCGGTCGCAGACAACGGCCCCATCCCGTTCCCCGGCAAATACCACAAACCTTTGTCCTCGGTCGAGTCGTAAAGGAAATTAACACCGTTCCCGGCGTCCGCGTGATAAAACGTCGCTCCCGGATTTTCGATTAATTGGAGGAACTTTCCCCGCCACGGATGATCTGGCGAATCGAAGATTTGTTCGCCAAGCTTTTTTAGTTCGCCAACTTCAATTGTTCGGATCGACACGGCGACCGCTTTGCGTCGCGCGTCGGTGATTTCTTCGATGTCGTGGAATTTGTCGAATGGCATATTTTAGCTCCGTTGGATGTGAGTGGTTAGGCTACGTGGGCTGAGTTTAATTCTGAGCGAGACTTTTCTCTTTCATTCAGAAAGTGATCGATTACGTCGGCGACGGACGTAAAGCGGTTCGCGCCGCCCAATCTCTAGTCGATGCCTTCGCGCGGAGCCGATCGCGCACTGAGGAGTGCGCTTCGACCGCTTGGAAACGGATCCCTTTGCTCGTGA
>DATELT010000001.1:0-10612 GCA_035276245.1 Chthoniobacterales bacterium | reverse complement strand
CATAACTGCACGACGCATATGCATCCGCCGTGCCATCCACCTATTCGCTCGCATAACCCGTTAGCCTCCTGCAGATTGTGATTGCAATCGAATTTGCGCAAAGCTCCGTATCATTTCCAGCTCTGGGAAATCGCCGTCCCGCAAATGGAACACAAAGCAAGCTTTTCCTGCAGCAAGACCGCGCGCCGTTTGCAGGTGGCCGCCGATTTCGCTTGTTCCCTAGAGCAATTCGTCTTGCGGCTGCGATTTCCGTGATTCCAGTACTGCGGAATATTTCCCGGCGACTCCCAAGAGCGTACCGAAGGCGCCAATCGTTTCTGCCTTTGGGTGGGAGGCTGCGGAAATATCTTCCGCGTTGTGCTTGGAAGCGGTATGAGTAGTTTTGGAACCTTTGTGCCGCCAATGCGAATAGAACGCTGCCTTCCACAATACCGATCCTTGCAGTGCAAACCGACACGTTCTGTCAACATGCACCTCCCAAAAGACACTTTGCACCGTTAGCTCAATTGGCAGAGCAGCTGACTCTTAATCAGCGGGTTGCAGGTTCGATTCCTGCACGGTGCAGTTGCTATCGCCCCAAGCGGAAGCTGTGGCCGCTGCCGTTCCAATCTTCGTAGGAGGCGCCGACGCTGATGTGGAGCTTATCGTTCCCCACTTCGCCGATGATGTAGCCTTCCTTGTAGTCGCCCCCAAATTTCCCAGTGTATCTGCCGTACACAAATCCCACTTCGCCCGTGACATAGTAACCTGGCCGCAAATCCAATGGGTAGTCGGATGAATCCTTATCTTTAGAAGATGTTGCAGGAACACCGCGGCTTGGTGACTCCATCGCCATCGTCGAGGGAAGGAAACTTGTCGGCGTCCCGACCAAATTGAACGTGCTCGCCAGAGAGAACGTTTCTCGACTTGAGAACGTCGCCGGCCCAAGTGAGCCGTCGATCAGCGGGTCACCCAGTCTGCTAAAAGCAGCCGGTTGAAAAAACAACGGGCGGCTGTTCTGCGGACCAAGGGAATTTAATTGAGCAAGGGAAAGAACCCGACCCGGCTGCTCAGCATCAAGTGAGAGACAAAGACCGAGGAATCCAGCCACGCCCAGAAGTAGCCGTTTAGTCATACGAGAATTCACAACCAAAACGCCGCCCGCGCCAGCGAAATTTTCACGCTCCATGTCAGGTGAAACCCTGACGGGCGGAGAAAGTTGCGGACCGAACTGTGTTCAAATTTCAGATTTCCCCTACCCCACATACCGCTGCGCAATAGGCATGCGGCGGCCGACACCGAAGGCGCGGCTTGTTACTTTCAAGCCAGGCGCGGCTTGGGCGCGTTTGTATTCGTTGAGATCAACCCGGCGCTGCACCCAGCGGACGGTGGCTTCATCAAATCCCTGCGCAACGATTTCCGCCACGCTCAAATTCTCTTCCACGTACAACCGCAGGATGGCATCCAGCACATCGTATGGTGGAAGAGTATCCTGGTCCTTTTGATTCGGACGCAATTCTGCGCTCGGCGGCTTTTCAATGGTGGAAACCGGAATAATCTCGCGTTCCCGATTAATGAAACGCGCCAGCTCGTAAATCATAGTTTTGGGCACGTCACTGATGACGGCTAGACCGCCCGCCATGTCGCCGTAGATAGTGCAGTAGCCCACCGCCAATTCGCTCTTGTTTCCGGTGGAAAGAACGAGATGCCCAAACTTGTTCGAGAGTGCCATCAATGTCATTCCGCGCAATCGCGCTTGCATGTTTTCTTCGGTCGCATCCTCAGTGCGGCCGGCAAACACTTCTTTGAATTGCGCTTTGAAAACGGCGAACGTGTCGGCAATCGGAATTTGCAGACACTGGATGCCCAGATTCTTGGAAAGGGCGAGCGCATCCAGTACACTGCTGCGCGAGGAAAATTGGCTCGGCATGGAAACGCCGGTCACATTCTCCGGACCAAGGGCATCGGCGGCAATCGCTGCCACGACCGCGGAATCGATTCCCCCACTCAACCCCAGCACAGCGCTCTTAAATCCGCATTTGGCCAGGTAATCGCGCAATCCCAGGCAAAGCGCACCGTACAATTCCGCCGGGATGTTTTCTGAGGGAATGGTCGCACCCGCGGCACTCTCTGTATCGACGACAACACTGGCCTCTTCGAAGGCCGGTAATTGCGCGATCAATTCGCCGCGCGCATTTACCGCGATGGAATTACCATCGAAAACCAACTGGTCGTTACCGCCAACGGAGTTGCAATAAAAAATCGGGCGCTGATACGTTCCGGCTAATCCGGAGATCATTTCCCGCCGCACCGCTGGTTTCCGGAGGTTGAAAGGTGATGCGCTGACATTCAAAATAATTTCTGCTTCCTGATTAACGAGCGAGCGCAGGGGATCGACTTGGTATAATGGCCGCGGTAGATAACGTTCCGTCCAGATGTCTTCGCAAATCGTAACCCCGACGCGCCGGCCGCGAAAATTTAACGGCGCAACCTGCGTGGCCGGCTGAAAGTAACGATCTTCATCGAACACATCGTAGGTAGGCAAAAGCGACTTGTGCGCCTTCTGCATGGCCTGACCAGCCTGAAGCAGAGCGGCGGCGTTATGGAATGGCTTGCCGCGGCCTTCGTTGCGATCAACGAAGCCGACCAACAGCGCCGGTTTGCTCAGCCGTTTTTGCAAGCGATCGAGCACCGTCAGGTTTTCCGGAACGAAGCGTGATTTGAAGAGGAGATCTTGCGGCGGATAACCGGAAACCGCCAGTTCAGGCGCAATTACGATATCGGCGCCGGCCTGGGCGAGCTGATCGTAAGCCGTCGCGATTTTCTCGAAGTTGCCCTGCAAATCACCGACGGTTGGATTGATTTGCGCGAAACCGATTTTCATCCGCGCATTAAGTTACGCGCGCGGAATGGAGCGGCAAGAAACGCGCCTATTTCTTTTCCGTGCCCATGACGGCGTGATGCTCGTAGCCGCCGTTCAGGGCCTTATCGGCGCCTTCCACGAAGACTTTAGCCCATTCAATAAGGCCGGCAGCAGCGAGACCCGCCACGGCACAAATGATGACTTTCTGGAAAAAGGTGGCGTGCATTAGATTGTTAGGAGCACGTGAAATGCCATAAAAACAAGAGAGAGCCGATCTCGCATCTGCGGTCATGGACGCCAGCTGCAGAAGGCGCATCATCATGTCGCCAAAGCTCCCATTGGCTGGTCTGCATGATGCTATTCTTTCGGCGTGTCTAAGGAAGAAGGCAGAAGCGAGGACGAACTCGTGCGCGCGCTCGAATTGGAACTCGCGCAAAAACGAGTTCGCTGGCAGCAGGACCGGGAAAAGTATCGAACTCTACGCGTTCTAAGCTTTAGCTTTTTGTCACTTGTTATTCTCGCGGGCCTATTCGGTTTCTTCTTTTTCTTCACGCGGGCAAGGGATGCGCATGAACAACAGCCTGGGCCCTCGCCCGCATTATCGCTGCACTAGAAATTTGCGCGGGAACAAATGCGTTGAGTCGCGCGTCCAGCGCTAGGCAGGTGCTTGATTCAAATTCCTTGGGGGGTTGCACCAGGCTGGGATTGAAATCAGCAACGCTGCCAATAACGCGACCAAAGGCCGGTCGCAGGAGTTGAAAACGCTTTCGAAGATCAATCTCAGCGGTTCAGAGCCGCCGACGAACTCGTATCGACGCGAGATTTCTGATTCGCCCGCTCATTGATCACAAAGGTATTGTTGTCGCCGAACTGCGCCCACGGCCCATGAGGGACTTCCGCGAAGTCCACAAACCGCCAATCGGTCACGTCGGTATCGCCGAGCCCCAGAAAATCACGAATTGCCGGGGAGACATCGAGCCCGGCGCCTTTGTTGAGGTTTGGTTTGGGGCGTTCGTTGCCAAAAACGTATTGCCAGTGATCTGTGCGAAAAGGTCCGGCATCTTCCCATTGCGCGTAAGCGACGCGATTACCTTTGCGGATTGCAACCCAACGATCCTTGCACGTGCTGACTGCTGGTCCCTGATAGGCGTTCTTGAACCACGGAACCACCTGCGGCGCTTCCGGTCGATGCCCATTCGACGCCTTGTCGTTGTAGGGCAGTGCACAGTAAAATGGATTCTGCCGCGGCGTGAAGTTTGCGGGAATGTAACCCGCGCGGTGAGCCCGATCCGGATTATCGAATCCGCCGTAACTACGAGTCCAGTTCTTGTCCCACGAACTCGAGCGATTGGGCACCGGGTTACTTCCACTCGGCTGCTCGCCGATCCAGAAAACCGTTGTCACAATTTCCTTTTTCCAAGGATAACGTTCTCCCTGACGTGGTGGATCTTCCCGGCCCGGAGGAAATGCGGTCCTCATTTGAAGCAGTGAAAACAAATCTTCCGATGCGCGATCAGATTTCTTGGCGGCCTTTTCCTTTGGTGGCAGAATTTCCGCCGGTGCCGAATGCGTAAAGAATGAAGTGATCGACGAAAGGATCACCGCCAGAGTATGAGTGAATGTTCCAGGCTTCATCGGGTTTGAGCGCGATGGCAAAGGAGCTTTCTCTCTCATTAAGAATCGATCTTACCGCGCGGAGTGCGCGCGATGCTTAACGAAAAAGCTAACGCCTCGCGATTGTAAGCTGCGCCTTTTCTACCAGTTTTCTTTCTTCCGGCAATAGATTCGCTTTTGCGCCCAGATCAAGAAATTTCGCCGCTCACTTCTGCCAACAGGCTCAGTCCGTAATAAACAGGAATTTGCTGACGCTCCAATCCCGTCTCGGAAAAACCACCAAGCAGTGTGTTCGCTTCCGCCAGCACTCGCTTACCTGCCAAGCCTGAAATTCTGTAAAGCTGAAATAACCGCCAAGACCGAGTAGCAAGATTAGGCCGAAGACGGTGATAACGATTTTCAGGAGCGAGCGCTCAATTCTTTCATAAAAATTCCTGCACGCTGGAGCGTTGCGACCACGGTCGCTGAAGTCAATCTGCGCCAACACTAAATAGAGCGTGCACGTTCCATCTGCGCTATCGTCGCCGCATGCTTTCGCTCAGGCAGATTGTACTTGTCGTCCTTATTGCCATCAGCGGAAATTCCGCCGCACAAGACGCCGGTGCTCCTCGTCAAATCGTGCGAGTGGCCTTTTGGAACATTCAATGGTTCCCCGGCCGCCATCCCTTCGCAACCGCCTCCAGCGAACGCGCGCAGACTGCATCGGTCCATCGCGATATCGATAAGATCAATGCAGACGTCCTCGGGATGGAAGAGGTGCGGGATTTTTCCAAGGCGACAATCGCGATTTCACCCCTTGCAGGCATGAAGGTTGATGTGATTTCAAACTTTCCGCCGCGTGAGGGCCAGGACGTCGGACAGCAGGTCGCTATTGCCAGTCGCCTCCAGCCTTTAACTGCCTGGGTCGAAATGTGGAAACCGAATGGTGCACTCATTCCACCACGAGGATTTGCCTTTGCCGCCTACGAAGTCGGGTCAGGCCATATCCTGCTGGTTTATGCGATCCACTTGAAAAGTAATCGCGGTGAACCTTCCGAGGACATCGCCATCCGCGAAGAATCGATGCGGCAACTTACGACGCACATGCACGCGATGAACGACGCCTATGCCAAACTGGGAATCGTAAGCTGCATCGTCGGTGGCGATTTTAATACGGCGCCGGATATTTCACGTTTCGCCGGTGAAAAAACTACGCGCGTCTTGCGTGACAAAGGTTTTTCGTGGTGCTGGCAGGATATTCCTTTTTCCCGTCGCATTAGTTTGCCGGCGGACAAGCTTTTCCCGGCCGCGTGTTTTGATCACATCTTTGTTTACAACGGAAAATTCAACTCCGCGCGAGTGATCGAAATGTCGAGGCGATCGAGCGACCACAACGCCATTTTCGCCGAAGTGCAGTTGTAGCCGCGGTCGCTGGCCGCGGCTGACGCTTGGCAAAAAGGCCGCGGCCGACGACCGCGGCTATAAAATCTAATTCAGAAATTTGCCGGGATTTAAAATGTTGTTCGCATCTAATGTGCGCTTGAGCGCTTGATGCAATTGGTTTGCGACCTCACCACTCGCTTCTGGCCACCAGCGTTTTTTCGCGAGTCCTATTCCATGTTCCCCGGTAATTACTCCGCCCCATGCCAGAACCTCCCGGAATAATTGGTCGAGCGTCTCCTGCACTTTGTCGCGTACCGCGGCTTCGCGATTATAACGGTCTGCCATGATGTTGACGTGAATGTTTCCGTCTCCAGCGTGGCCAAAACAGGCAATCGGGAAACCGGATTGCGCGGAAAGTTTCTCGGCAAACGCAACCAGATCAACCAAGCGGCTCCGCGGAACGACAATATCCTGATTTAATTTTGTCAGTCCGGTCGCACGCAATGAATTGCTGAATTCCCGACGAAGCGCCCACAACTTTTCAGAGTTCGCTTCGTCGGCGGCAATCTCGAGTGTTGATGGATTTCGGCGCCAAACCAGATTGCGAATCTTTTCCATCTCGGCGGCGACGCCCTCTTTTTGTCCGTCGAGTTCGACGAGCAAATGCGCGTTGCCTGGCGGAACGTGCGCGGCTGCGGAATCGCGTCGTGCGGCTTCGAGAGTAAATTTGTCTGCGATCTCGAGCGAGGACGGAAGAAATCCAGCGGCAAAAATTTCCTGCACCATCGCCGCTGCCTCTGACATTGTATCGAACGACGCCGATAAGGTAGCGCGCGCCGGAGGGAGCGGAAGAAGTTTGAACGTAATCTCGGTGACAATTCCGAGCATTCCCTCCGATCCGACGAAAAGGCCGATTAAATCGAATCCGGTCTTATTTTTGTGGACGCGGCCTCCGGTACGAAGCAGGTCACCGTTCGCGAGGACAACCTCGAGACCGATTACATAATTTCGGGTAACACCATATTTCAGACAACGCGGGCCACCGGCGTTGGTCGCGACGTTACCTCCAAGGGTGCAATGCTCGAGGCTCGCGGGATCGGGCGGATAAAACAGTTTGTCTTCGCGGACTGCTCGTTTCAGGTCGGCGGTAACCACGCCGGGTTCCACAATCGCGATGCCGTCGGCAAAATTAATCTCCTTGACCCGGTTCATGTGCACGAGGGAAAGCGCAATGCCGCGCCGCATCGGAACGCAGCTTCCCACGTAACCATAGCCGGCCCCGCGCGCAGTCACCGGGATCTTATTCTCGTTAGCAAAGCGCAATAATTTGCAGACGTCGTCGGTCGATCGGGCGAAGACAACAACTTCCGGACTTTCGTGCGCGAACCATTTATCGCCGCTGTGCTCAGCTAATGTTTGTTCGTCATCCGCAACCACATCATGGCCGAACAACTGCCGCAGCTGCGAAGAAAGCGCCATGCCGCAGCTTTGCCGCACCAGCGCTGTAGGGCAAGCGCTCCGCTTACCCAAATGATCGGGTAGGCGAAGCGCCTGCCCTACATTTTTCAGCGTGAAATCACTATCTGATAATGCCGCGAGTGTCCATCCATTCGAGTAAGAAGGGTTTCGGCTTTGGGATAGATCACCGGTTTGTTCTCGTTTTCACCGGCAAACTCTTTTACCCCTTCCATCGAGTCGAATCGCAATAGCGTTACAAATTCAACTTCATCCCCGTCTTGGCGAATAAACAATTCCGCGCCGTGATATCCGCGGATGTTGCGGTGTGCAATGCCTGGAAATATTTCGTGGCGCAACATCTCCTCGTAAGCTCTTGCGTCCTGCCGTTTGGTCCAGCCGTGCCAAATGCGTGCGATCATTTGGTAATCCTGCTCTTGCTCATACTCATGCTTCTGCTCGAAAGAAAGGGAGCCTCGACTATGAGCAGGCGCAGGAGGAAATCATGACAGCCCCATGATCTGATAACCGCCGTCGACGTAAATTACCTGCCCCGTGATCGCCGCGGCGGCGTCGCTCGCCAGAAAAACCCCGGTTGCGCCGAGTTCCGCCGGGTCGCAGCTTCGGCGCAAAGGGGCCCGCTCCTGGTAATGCTTTAGCATCGACATGAACCCGCTAATACCACGAGCCGCAAGGGTATTAACCGGACCGGCGGAAATACAATTCACGCGAATTTTCTTCGGGCCAAGATCGTAGGCGAGGTATCGCGTAGAAGCTTCGAGGGAGGCTTTGGCCACACCCATCACGTTATAGTGCGGCACCACTTTCTCGGCACCGTAATAAGTCATCGCGACAATGCTTCCACCGTTTGTCATTAGCGGTGCGGCTTCGCGCGCCAGCGCAACCAGCGAGTAAGCGCTAATATCATGTGCCATCCGAAATGCGTCTCGCGTCGTGCTCACGAAGTCGCCTTCGAGCGCTTCCTTTGGTGCAAACGCGACCGAGTGCAGAAGCAGATCCAGTCGATCCGTCTGGCCGCGCACTTCTTGAAAAAACTCTGCGATATCTTCGTCGCTGGAAACATCACAGGGGTAGAGTGGAATGTTTTCGCCAAATTCGCCGACCAGCTCTCCCACGTTTTCCTTGAGGCGTTCGCCCTGATAATTAAAAATCAAACGCGCACCCGCCGCGGCCCAAGCCTTCGCAATCGCCCAGGCAATGCTGCGTTTGTTCGCCACACCAAAGACGACACCAATTTTTTCGGAGAGGGCTTGTGAGGTCATGATGGTCGTGACAATACCCACGATCGCGGCGCGGCAAAGCCTCTGCCTCGTTACGCGATCATTTAAACGGCCATCCTCGGCGCCGGCCGAGAGATCCCGAGGAAGTTACCTTTAAGTTTGCGCAGCGGGATCCCTCGATTTCGACTCGGATGACAAGGTTAACTAGGTCGACTTCAAAATATGTTTGATCCCACGAACTGGAATAACAACCCAATCGGGCCGATGATTTAATTCGTAGCCGATTTCGTAGACGGCTTTGTCCAACAGATAAGCTTCGAGTGCGATCCGCAGATCGGCTTCGTTTCGCGGGATGAAGGGCGCGTCGCTGGTCGCGGCGAGATAGCTCTGCAAGAAAGTACTGCTCATTTCGCGGTACCAGACATCGGCCCATCTTTCGAGAAATGGGACATCTTCAGGTCGCATCGCCGGTTGCCAAAGTGCGCTATAGGCCGCGTATTGAAACGAGCGCATCATACCGGCGACATCACGCAGAGCCGAACGCTTCAATTTTCGCTCGCCAAGCGGGCGGGCCGGTTCTCCTTCGAAATCGAGGAAAATGAAATCGCGTCCGGTATGAAGGGCCTGTCCGAGATGAAAATCGCCATGAATGCGGATCTTGTGCGCGCCAGAGCGTTGCTCGAGCAAACGCCGCTCCTGCGCCAAAATTTGCGTCTCTGCCGCGAGCACTTCCTCAGCTTCCGTACGAAACGCATCGGGCAGGTCATCCAACTTTTTCCGCAGTAATTCGTAGGCGCGACGCGAGGAAGCCCGCATCGACTGCACAACGCTCCGCTGCGCCATGGCGTTGAAAGGCTCGGGGGCGAAGGCTGGATCGTCGCTCTCCGACGCAAGTGCACGATGCAGCTCCCCGGTTCGTTGACCGAGCAGCCGCGCTTTCTCTGGGTAAATCCCACCAATCAATTCCTGCATCAACTGTCCCGAACCAGCTCCGTCCAGACTGGCTTTGCGGGACAGAACGCGCTCGTAATAGCTGCCCACTGCGTCGAGCGTAAAAGTCCAGGCGTCGCCTTCGTTCGCAATCGCAGATTGAATCAGCGCGAGCACGACCGTGTTTTTTCCGAAGCGATATTCGAGAGTTCCGCCAAATGCCGGCACGTTCGGGAATTTTGCGCGTTCGGTTAGAAATCGCGTGATCTCGACGTCGGGATTAATTCCTTCCTCCAGTTTACGGAAGATTTTCAAAAAGTACTTATCGCCGAATAAAATGGAGGAATTGCTTTGTTCCGCTCTCAACACGCTGGACTTTTCGCTCAAATCCGGCGCTGCCATAAACTCGGTTGTTGCCGAGCCAACGATTTCGCCGCGTCGCGCTCGCAATCTTCGCTGCTCGCGAATAATGCGATAAATCTCGGCGCGATAGTCGGAATCAAAAGTTGCGTCGTGCAAAATAGCGTTGCTATCGGCGAATGTGGCAATGACCGCGTGCTGGGCTTCGCGCGAAATGCGGTGGGCGCTTTCATCGCGCGCGATCTGCAAGGGCAGCGTGTAAAATTCCGCCGCGCCTTCAGTATAATTGACTTCAATCACAACGTGACGCGGGCCGCCGGGATGGGACGAGATTAAAGGATCGTCGATGATCCGGAGCTCGCGAATCGTGCGCGCCTTTGCGCCGAACCATCTGCAACCTGTGAGATAAGACGGGAGAATCGCGCGCTCAAGATCGCGCCGTGACGAACCGGACAGAAGTTCGGAAAGTGCGGGCGCTGCGGCGATGGCAGGGGTGCGCACGCGTTTCCGAGCCCGACTCGCAGCCGAGGGCGATTGCAACACAAACCAGTAATGCGCATGCGGGCCGAGCGTCAAGGGATAATGGGACTTACGGATAGCCGGAAACCGATTGCGGCTAAAAACTTCCATTGGAATGCAGCCGGAAAATTTTGCGAGATCGAGTTCTGCAGGTTGGGCAAAGCGCGAGAGATTCACCACCACGAGAATCGTTTCGTCTTCGGTACGGCGCAGAAACGCAAGCACCTTTGGATTTTCCGGAAACAAAAATTCAAGCGAACCGCGCGAGAACGCCCTGTAATTCTTGCGC